>NZ_JARVRT010000005.1:0-190536 GCF_030209605.1 Luteibacter sp. ME-Dv--P-043b | reverse complement strand
GTGGTCATCCTCTGAGCGAGTTCGGCCGCTTGCGGCCGCTGCCCGAGCGCAGAGGATGACCACCCGACGCCTCCTCCCCGCACCCTACGAGGAAAGCGGCTTCGACCCTTAAAGGGCTTCCATATGCGTCAGCAGCAACCGCACGCTTTCCCTGCCCTGCCAGTCGTTGACCGATAGCTCGTAAGCAACACGCATGCGCGCGGGTGGTGGCGTGCCTTCGTAGCAGTTGAACATCACCGCTTCCAATGGCGCGCCGCCCTGGGTGTGCCGCAGTTGCAGGCGCAGGTGGCGACTGCCCATGGGTTTCCACGAGGCGCACTCGAAGCGCGCTTCGAACACCGGCGGCGGGAAGGCCTGGCCCCATGGACCGGCATGGCGAAGCTGCTTCGCCAGGTCCAGCGTGTGGTCGCGATAGTCCAGTTCGCCGTCGGTATGCACCAGCGCCTGCAGGTGATCGTCGTCGAGGTGGCGGCGTGCGGCGGCGTCGAACGCCGCGGCGAAACGGTCGAAGTCGCGCGCCTGCAGGCTGAGGCCGGCGGCCATCGCGTGACCGCCGAAGCGCAGGATCAGGCCAGGATGCTTCGCGTCGATCTCGGCCAGCGCGTCGCGGATGTGGAAACCGGGAATGGAGCGCGCGGAACCGCGCAGCTCGTCGGTGTCGTCGCCGGCGGGCGCGAAGGCCAGCACGGGACGATGCAGTTTCTCTTTCAGCTTGGAGGCGATCAGGCCGACGATGCCCGGATGCCAGCCTTCGTCGAACAACGCCACGCCCACAGCATCCACGTGCCGTGCCAGCGCCACCATGCGCTCGGCTTCCTCGACCATGCCCGCCTGCATTTCGCGGCGTTCCTGGTTGATGCCGGAGAGTTGTTCCGCGTAGCGCCGTGCAATGCCTACGTCATCGGTGAGCAGGCAGGCCACGCCCAGCGACATGTCTTCGAGGCGTCCCGCCGCGTTGAGCCGGGGGCCGATGGCGAAGGCCAGGTCGGTCGCGGCGATGGTGGCCAGCGAACGGCCGCTGGCCTCGATCAGCGCGGTGATGCCGGCGCATGCCTTGCCGGCACGCATGCGTTTCAGGCCGGCGTCGACCAGTACGCGGTTGTTGAAATCCAGCGGCACCAGATCGGCGACGGTGCCGAGCGCGACCAGGTCGAGCAGCGTGCCCAGGTCCGGCTCGCCTTGCGTGAACCGGCCGGCATCGCGCATCGCGGCGCGCAGCGACAGCAACAGGTAGAACATCACGCCGACGCCCGCCAGCGCCTTGCTGGGAAAACCGTCGTCGGCGAGGTTGGGGTTCACGATGGCATCGGCCTCGGGCAGCGTGTCGCCCGGCAGGTGATGATCGGTGATCAGCACGCCGATGCCGCGTGCCCGCGCCGCGGCGACGCCGGCCACGCTGGCGATGCCGTTGTCGACGGTGACGATCAGGTCGGGTGACGGTTGCAGCGATGCCACCAGCGCTTCACTGAGCCCATAGCCATGCACGAAACGGTTGGGCACCACATGCGCCACGTGCCGCGCACCCAGCAGACGCAGGCCGCGAACGGCCACTGCCGTGCCCGTGGCGCCGTCACAGTCGTAATCGCCGGCCACCACGATGTGCCGGTCGTTCGCGATGGCATCCATCAGCACCGCCACGGCACGATCCATGCCGCCCAGCAGCGTCGGCGACAGCAGCCGCGCCAGGCGATGTTCCACGCCATCGGGCGTGCACACGCCACGCGCGGCATAGATGCGCTGGATGACCGGATGGACGTGCCCGGGCCAGCCGCTCGGCGGGGCTTCCGCCTCGCGTCGGCGCCACACGCGGCGCGTCATGGCTTGCGCCAGAACCGCAGCCGGTGATGCTTGCGCAGCACCGTGCGCGTGCCGTCGGCGAAAGCGAGACGAAGCTCCGCGCCGTCTTCCAGCCGCGCCTGGATGGCGGGCCACCACGACCGTGCGAAATCGTCCGCCTGCACGTCCTGCAGGTCGAGCAACGTATACGGCGAGGCATCGCTGCCGACGAACGCGCTGCGCGCCTGCACGTCGACATCGGCCTTGTGGCCCAGCGACCAGGCCAGCAGGTCGTCGCTGTGGATACGCGACAGGCCGCACTCGATCCAGTCGGGCAGCACACCCGGTCCCCACAGCCACACGCTGTTGACCGGCGGCAGGCCGCGCGAGGCGCGCGCGTGGTTCACCGGATGGTTGTGCAACACCACCTGCGCCTCGTTGATCAGGGCACGCCAGCGCCGTCCGGCGTCGCCCTTGGGCAACTGCTCGAAGAGGTCGGCACCCAGCGCGTCTTCCGGCTCGGGGAAGGACGGCACGTCCACGTCAGCGGGCAGGCGCAGCTGCCAGTGCTGCGCATCGCCCATCTGCAGGCGCATGCCTTCCGCCTCGAACGTTTCGGTCAGCGCGGCCACCAGGGCGGCCGACTCCTCGACCGTCAGCCCCAGGTTGCCGCACGCCAGCAGGCGCGCGCCGCTGAGCTCGGGCTGCACCCAGGCCGGATCGGCGGACAGCCATTGCGCCGTGCCTGCATCGCCGGCCACCGACTGACGGATCAGTGCGGCGGCGGGCAGCGGCCCGCCGGGCCAGCGGAAGTACTCGGCCATCGCTGCCAGGTAACCCGGCGCGGCGGCCGGCAACGTGCTGCCACGCGCCAACCAGGTGGCGAACGGGGCCACGGTGGCGAGCTTGTCGCGCCCCGGCAACAGCACGTTGAGGACGACGCCCACGCCTCAGTCCCCGATCTGCTCGAGGATGCCCAGCCATTCCAGCTCCAGGGCTTCCTTCTCACCGCGCAGCGACGACTGGCGCTGGCTGAGATTCATCAGCTCCACCGTGGGGCCGTCGTAGACCTTCGGATCGGCCAGCTTGCCTTCCAGCGTGGCCAGTTCCTTGTCGAGCGTGGCGATCTGCGTCTCGATTTTCTTCACCCGCGCGCGCAGCGGTTTTTCCTTCTCGCGTTCCTCGGCGCTGAGCTTGCGCTTCTCCTTCGCGGACGCCTGGATGGGCGCTTCCGCCGCGGCCGAGGCGACGGCGGCGGTCTTGCGCGTGGTGGCGCGCGAGCGCAGCCATTTCGCGTAGTCGTCCAGGTCGCCGTCGAAGGCGTCGACGTTGCCGTCGGCGACACGCCAGAACTCGTCGCAGACCATGCCCAGCAGGTGGCGATCGTGCGAGACCAGCACCAGTGCACCGTCGAACTCCGCCAGCGCGTCGGCCAGGGCCTCGCGCATGTCGAGGTCGAGATGGTTGGTCGGTTCGTCCAGCAGCAGCAGGTTGGGTTTGTCCCACGCGATCAGGGCCAGCGCCAGGCGTGCGCGCTCGCCGCCGGAGAACTTGTCCACCGGCTCGAACACGCGATCGGCCGGGAAATTCCACGTACCGAGGTAGTCGCGCAAGGCCTGCTGGCCGGCGGTGGGCGCCTTCTCCTGAAGATGGTCGTACGCGCTCCAGCCTTCGTGCAGGCTTTCCACCGTGTGCTGGGCGAAGTAGCCGATCTTCATGTCCTTGTGGAACGAGCGCTCGCCCGTCAGCGGCTCGAGCTCACCCACCAGCGACTTCACCATGGTGGACTTACCCGCGCCGTTCGGACCGAGCAGGCCGATGCGATCGCCGGCCTCCAGGCCGAAGGCCACGTCGCGCAGCACCACGTGCTCGCCGTAACCGGCGTCGATGTGGTCCAGCTGCAACATCGACGTGGGCAGGCGGTCCGGCGTGGGGAATGAAAAACTGAAGGAGCGCTCGGCGCGCACGGCTTCCGTGCCGGCCAGTTTTTCCAGCCGCTTCATGCGCGACTGCGCCTGCTTGGCCTTGCTCGCCTTGGCCTTGAAGCGGTCGATGAAGGATTGCAGGTGGGCACGTTCGGCCTGCTCGCGCACGTGGGCGATCTGCTGCTGGCGCAGGTGCTCCGCGCGCTGCCGCTCGAAAGCGGTGTAGTTGCCGGTGTAGAGCTTGGCCGTGCCGTCGTGCAGGTGCATGGTGTGCGAGATCACGCCGTCGAGGAATTCGCGATCGTGCGAGATGATCAGCAGCGTGCCGGGGTAGCGGCGCAGCCATTCCTCCAGCCACAGCACGGCGTCCAGGTCCAGATGGTTGGTCGGTTCGTCCAGCAGCAGCAGGTCGGACGGCGCCATCAGCGCGCGGGCCAGGTTCAGGCGCACGCGCCAGCCGCCGGAGAACGATGCCACCGCGCGCTCGTGGGTGTCCGGGCTGAAGCCCAGCCCGTGCATCAGCCGGCCGGCACGCGCGCGGGCGTCGTAGCCGTTCAGTTCCTCGATGCGCTGGTTGGCTACCGCGACGGCTTCGTAGTCTTCCCGCTCGTAGGCTTCCGCCTCGGCCTTCAGGACGGCCGCCACCTCCACATCGCCGCCCAGCACGTAGTCGATGGCGGGGTCCGGCAGCGCGGGGGTTTCCTGCGCGACCGAGGCCAGGCGGACCTTGGACGGCATGTCCAGGTCGCCCACTTCCGGCTCGAGCTCGCCCTTGAGGGCGGCGAACAGGGTGGACTTGCCACAGCCGTTACGGCCGATGACGCCGAGGCTCCACCCGCTCTGAATGGTGAGGTCCATCTGCGACAGCAGGGTGCGGCTGCCCCGGCGAAGGGCAAGATTGCGGAACGAGATCATGGATTGGGCAAACTGGCGGCTGGCGACCGCCCATGATAGCCGCCCCATGGCGTGTGTGGAGGCGATCTGTTAAAACGGCGTCTTGCGCCGCATGGGGAGCGCGACGGAGCCGTCATGAACACCTTCAAGCCTGTTTTCCTCGCGACCGCCCTGGCCGTTGCGACCGCCGCCCTGTCCCCGGTCGTCCATGCCGGCGACAGCCTGCTGGTCAACCGCGTCCAGCAGGAGCAGGCGATGAACCTGCCCCGCAAGGGCATGAGCATGACCCAGGTGGAGCGCCAGTTCGGTACGCCGACCTCGAAACTGGATGCCCGCGGCGGCGGCAGCGCGAAGCAGCCGGTGATCAACCGGTGGATGTACCCGGGGTACATCGTGTATTTCGAGCGCAGCCATGTGGTGCATGCCGTGTTGAATACGCCGGCGGGGAACAATGTGAATCCGCAGAATCCGCGGTGAGGGTCTTGAAGGTCGGTTGAGGGTACGGGATCGCGCACATCGTGCGCTCCTACACCGGGTGGTGCGACACCGGGTGGTGCGGCAAACGGCGCGGGTGTGTGGTGGGTGGGGCGGAGGCTTTACACTAGCGGGCTTCCCCCTTGCCGCCGTTGCCCGCCATGACCGACCGTAGCTCGTATCGCCTGCCCGCCGAATGGGAACCGCAGGCCGGCGTCCTGATCGCCTGGCCCCACGCGGGCACCGACTGGGCCGATCGCCTGGCCGAAGTCGAGACCACCTATGTCGCGCTGGCCGTGGCCGTCACCCGCTTCGAGCCGCTGCATGTGATCGTGGCCGATGCCGCGCTGCGTGAGCGTGCGCGCCAGGCCGTCGAGCAAGCCGGCGCCGACATGGCGCGCCTGCACTTCATCGAACTGCCCTACGACGACACCTGGCTGCGCGATTCGGGCCCGATCACCCTGACCGGTCCGGATGGCGTACTGCTGAACGACTACCGGTTCACCGGCTGGGGCGGCAAGTTCGGCGCCGACCAGGACGACGCGCTGATCGCCGGCCTGCTCGAGCGCGGCGTGCTGTCGGGGCTGCCGCACCGGCGCATCGACTGGGCCCTTGAGGGCGGCGGTATCGAAAGCGACGGCCGCGGCACCGTGCTCACCACGTGGAAGTGCCTCGCCCAGCGCCATCCCACGCTGTCCCGCGAAACGATGACCGACACCCTGGCCACCACCCTGCACGCCGACCGCGTGCTGTGGCTGGACCACGGTTACCTTGAAGGCGACGACACCGACGCCCATATCGATACGTTGGCGCGCTTCTCCGAGGACGGCGGCATCGTGTACCAGGCATGCAACGACAGCGCCGATCCGCACTTCGCGGAACTCGGCACGATGGCCGGTGAACTGGCCGCGCTGCGGACACCGGAAGGCACGCCGTATCCGTTGCACCCGCTGCCGTGGGCGCAGCCGATCCTCGACGAAGGCCGTCGACTCGCGGCGTCCTACGCCAACTACCTCATCGTCAACGGCGCCGTGCTGGTGCCGTCGTATGGCGACGCCCGGGATGACGAATCCGCACGCATCATCGGGCTCGCCCACCCCGGTCGCGAGGTGGTGCAGGTGCCATGCCGTCCGTTGATCTGGCAGAACGGCAGCCTGCATTGCATCACCATGCAGCTTCCCGCCGCCATCGCCGCCTGAAGGAGCCCCTCATGTCCCGCACCACCCTCAAGGTCGCCCTGCTCCAGGAAACCGATCGCGGCAGCCGCGACGCCAACCTCGACGCGATCGAGCAAGGCCTGCGCGATGCCGCCGCGGCCGGCGTCGAGCTGGTGCTGCTGCAGGAACTGCACAACGGCCCGTACTTCTGCCAGCACGAGAACGTCGACCTGTTCGACCTCGCCGAGACCATCCCCGGGCCGAGCACCGAGCGCCTGGGCCGGCTGGCCGAGGAACTGAAACTCGTCGTCGTCGCCTCGCTGTTCGAAAAACGCGCCACCGGCCTGTACCACAATACGGCCGTGGTCTTCGATCGCTCGCGCGCCATCGCCGGCAAGTACCGCAAGATGCACATCCCCGACGATCCGGCGTTCTACGAGAAGTTCTACTTCACGCCGGGCGACCTGGGTTTCGATCCCATCCCCACCTCGGTCGGCAAGCTCGGCGTGCTGGTCTGCTGGGACCAGTGGTACCCCGAAGCCGCGCGCATGATGGCTCTGGCCGGTGCGGACATCCTGTTCTACCCCACCGCCATCGGCTGGGACCCGAAAGACACCGACGACGAGAAGGCACGCCAGCGCGAGGCGTGGATCACCGTGCAGCGCGGCCATGCCGTGGCCAACGGCCTGCCCTTGCTCGCCTGCAACCGCACCGGCTACGAAGCCGACCCCACCGCTGTCGGCAACGGCATCCAGTTCTGGGGTTCCAGTTTCGTGGCCGGGCCGCAGGGCGAATTCCTCGCCCAGGCCGGCACCGAGGGTCGCGAGCTGCTGATCGTGGATGTCGACATGCAGCGCAGCGAGCACGTGCGTCGCATCTGGCCGTTCCTGCGCGATCGCCGCATCGATGCCTACGGCGACCTCACCAAGCGCTTCCGCGACTAAGCCCCAGCCCAGGACAACCGAGCGCATGATTCCCGCCGAGCACGACGTCACACCGCATCCCGCACTGGACGGCCAGCCCATCGAGCGCATGACGCGCGACGGCGTCGATTACGTCATCCTCGGCACGGCGCACGTGTCACGCGCCAGCGTGCAGGCGGTGGATGCGCTGCTGGAAAGCGAGCACTTCGACGCGGTGGCGGTGGAACTCTGCGCCAGCCGCGCGCACGGTATCCGCGATCCGGAAGCCTTCAAGCAGATGGACCTCTTCCAGGTGATCCGCCAGGGCAAGGCCGGCATGGTCGCCGCCAGCCTGGTGCTCGGCGGCTTCCAGAAACGCCTGGCCGCGCAGTACGGCATCGAGCCCGGCGCGGAAATGAAGGCCGCGATGGATGGCGCCGACGCACGCGGCATCCCGGTGTGGCTGGTCGATCGCGAGGTGGGTACCACCCTCAAGCGCGCCTGGCGCAGCGTCGGTTTCTTCCAGCGCTTCGGCCTGATGGCCGGCATGCTGGGCAGCGTGTTCGAACGCGAGGACATCGCCGAGGCGGACATCGAGAAACTCAAGCAGTCCGACCTGCTGGAAAGCGCGTTCAGCGATTTCGCAAAGGACTCCGCGCCGCTGTACCGCGCGCTGATCGCGGAGCGCGACGAATTCATGGCCGCGCGCCTGCGCGAAAACGGCCAGCGTATGGATGCCGCCGCACCCGCGCGCACCGTGCTGGTTGTCATCGGCGCGGGTCACCTCAAGGGCATGAGCCAGCAGCTCGCGGAGCAGCACGGCGACGCGCGCGCCACCGCCGACGATCTGGCCGTCACCCCGCCGGCCTCGCCGTGGCCCAAGGTGTTCGCCGTGGGCCTGGTGCTGGCGATCTTCGTCGCCATCGGCTTCGCGTTCTACCGCAGCCCCAGCCTGGGCGCCGACGCGGTGAAGAGCTGGGTGCTGCTCACGGGCGGGTTGTCCGCCCTGGGTGCGCTGATTGCCGGCGGCCATCCGCTGTCCATCGTCGCCGCGTTCGTGGCCGGTCCGCTGAAACCGTTCCGCCCGGGCATTCCTTCCGGTGCGTTCAGCGCCATGGCCGAGGCATGGGTCCGCAAACCCCGCGTGGTCGACTTCGAGCACCTGCGCGACGACATCACCCACTGGACCGGCTGGTGGAAGAATCGCGTGGCACGCACGCTGCTGAACTTCTTCCTGGTCTGCGTCGGCACCATCGCCGGCGAGTACATCGCTGGCTTCCACATCCTCAAAAGCCTTTTCTGACCTGCACTTACGCCCGAGTTGTTCCACCTTGCGACAGCCCTCTATACTTCGACGGCTGTTCAACCCCGGCCCCGACCGGCACCCAGGGAACTCTTAATGAAGCGTCTGCATCTGATTGGCCTGATCGCTGTAGCTCTGTGCGCCGCATCCGCCGCGCATGCCGAAGGAGACAAGGCCAGGGGGCGGACGCTGGTCTACACCTGCAATGGCTGCCACGGCGTACCGGGCTATGCCAATGCCTACCCCGAGTACCACGTGCCGCATATCGGCGGCCAGAATGAGCAATACCTCGTCAACGCCCTGAAGGCCTACAAGAGCGGCGAGCGCACTCACCCAACGATGGGCGCCCAGGCGCAGAGCATGTCCGACCAGGACATCGACGACATCGCCGCCTACCTTTCCAGTCTCGCCAAGTAAGCCGCCGAGGACGAATGATGATCCGTGGGTTTTCCCTGATTGCCATCGGCGCGCTCTTCGCGCTGACCGCCACCTCGAGCTTCGCCGCCGGCGACCCGGCCCGCGGCAAGACCAAGATCGCCACCTGCGTGGCCTGCCACGGCCAGGATGGCAATTCCGTCGATCCGCAGTACCCGCGCCTGGCCGGCCAGTACGCCGACTACCTTGCGCAGGCGCTGCACGAGTACAAGGACGGCCGCCGCAACAACGCCATCATGAAGGGCTTCGCCGCGACGCTGTCCGATCAGGACATCGACGACGTGTCGGCCTACTTCGCCACGATGCCGACGAAGCTGCAGGGCCTGGAACACCACATCCAGGGCGACTGATCCGCCGGGCCGTACTTATGCCTTGGCGAAGTACGGCGTGTCGCCGGTCTCGTGGTCGGTGACATCGCGCACCTCGGTGATTTCCGGCACGCGCTCGCGCAGGGTCTTCTCCACGCCGTTCTTCAGCGTGACATCGACCATGCCGCAACCGTGGCAGCCGCCGCCGAAGCGCAGCACCACCACGCCTTCGGCGGTGACCTCCACCAGTGAGATGCGGCCACCGTGCGAGGCGATCTGCGGCGCGACCTCCGACTCCAGCACGAACTTCACCCGCTCCACGATGCCCGCGCCTTCGCCCGGTGCATCGCCCTTGATCCGCGGTGCGCGGATATTGAGCTGGCTGCCGGTGGCGTGGGTTTCGTAGTCGATGTTGGCCGGGTCGAGCCAGCGCATGCTCTCGCTGTCGACATAGAGGTTGAAGCCGGTGCACTCGACGGTCCATTCATCGCCGGTGAGTTCCGTGGCGTCGCAGAACTCCAGCTCGCACTGTGCGGCGGGCGTACCCGCCTCGACCACACGCAGGCGAATGCCCAGGCCGTCGCCACCCTGCTGGGCGAGCAGGCGCTGGAAATGCGCCTGGGCGCGCTCCGAAATATCGATCATGGCCACTCCGATCCGTTGCCGGCGTGGGGACGCCGGAATACAGCACCATTCTAGTACTGTTTCGTCCGGGGCGCCGCCTTTTGACAATTCCAGCCGGAGCGCCGACGCTTCGCGCTTTACCCGGACGGACCTTCCCCATGTCGCTTTCCCCGCTCGCCTCCCAGCACTGCCAGCCGCGCAAGGGCGCGGAGAACGCGCTCGATCGGGCCACTCTCGACGGGCACCTCGCCACCCTGCCCGGCTGGACGGTTACGGCCGACGGCAAGGCCATCGTCAAGGACTTCACCTTCCCGGATTTCCACCACACCCTCGGCTTCATCAACGCCGTGGGCTTCATGGCCAACCAGGAAGATCACCACCCTGACCTCGAAGCCGGCTACGGCCATTGCCAGGTGCTGTGGTCCACCCATGACGTGGGCGGCCTCTCGCTCAACGACGTGATCTGTGCGGCGCGGGTCGAGGCGCTGCTCGATCGCTGACGTGCCGCCACGCGCCTCCAGCCGGGCCGCGGTGGCGACCGTCGTCGCCACGATCGGCATGGCGCTTGCCCTGGCGTTTTTTGCCTTGCCTCGCTTTGCCACCTCGGTGGTCCACGCGGCCATCGAGCGCGACAGCGCCGTCGACCGCGCCGCCTTCGCCCGCGGCGAGTCCCCCTGGGCATGGCGTTTCCGCGACGCCGGGGACGTCGTGGCCGGACGCGCCTTCGGTGCGGGCAAGCTGTCGTCGTCACCCCAGGGACTGGTGGTGCAGGCCCGGGCCGCCACCGGTTTCGAGATCGGCCTGCCGCTGCGTCGGGATGCGGACCTTGCACGAACCGCGGCATTCCATCTGGATGCGGAGGCGAGTGCGCCGGGCCGATACAGCCTGACGGTTCGCCAGACGCTGGACGGTCCGGGCTTGCGTGCCGACCTGGGCACCCTGGGTCCGGGTCCGCTGGCGAAGAACGCCGTGGGGCTGGACCAACTGGCATGGACCGACGAGCGAGGCGTGGCCGTGCCGGCACCCCGCCGCCTGGCGATGCTGCGCTTGCGCACGCTGTTGCCCGTCGGGGAGACGCTCACCCTCCGCGGCGCCTCCCTGTCATTGACCGACGCGCGTTCGCCGGCTGCGCTTGCCACGGTCGCCCTTCCGGCCGGTCTCACCTCGGAAGCCCTGCTCGCCTGGCGCGACAAGGCACGTATCCGGGACGCCCTGGTGACCTTCGGCAACGACGACGCCGCGCCCAGGACGGCTGATCCCACCCACACCAACGGCACCGCGGCGGGCTGGCACGCCTGGCTCGCCCCCTCGCTTTACCTGCTCCTGCTGATCGCGCGTCATCGGCTGCGCCGCGGCAGCGCCGGGCCGACCGATGCCGCCCTCGCCGTCGTCGGACCTGTCGCGTTCATCGCCAGCCTGGGGCTGTCGTTTCACCCGGCCCCGGGCGAGGTGGCGCTGTTCGCCATCGGCGTGGCCTACGCGGGCCTGCTCGCAGCGCAACGTCGGCTGCCCCCGTGGGGCTGGCTGGGCAGCTGGCGTGTCGCCTGGGTGCCCGCGCTCGCCCTGCCCGCGGCGCTCGTCGTGGCTGCCATCGCCGGTCATGCGCCCGCGTGGCCCCCGATCGGTCGCGTACTGGTCTACCTGGCCTGGGCCACGTTCCAGCAGTGGCTGATCCTGGCCGTGGTGGCCGCCCTGCTCGACCGCGCGTGGCCCCGCCCGCTCGCCATCCTGGGGACGGCCACCGTCTTCGCGCTGCTGCACACGCCCAACGGCTTGCTGATGCAGTTGTGCTTCGTCGGCGAACTGGGCTGGGCCTGGTGGTACCTGCGCCAACGCGCGCTGGTGCCGGTGGCGTTGGCGCACGCACTGAGCGCGGTCGTCCTGCAGGCCTGCGTCAGTGGCGGCGCATTGCGATCGCTGGAAGTCAGCGCCCGCTACCTGGGCTAGGACGGACCGCCGCGACCGCGGCCGCGAGATCAGCCACGCAGATTGTTCAGGAAAACCTTCAGATCGTCGGGCAACGGTGAGGAAAAATCGTAGTTCTTGCCGCCAAGATCGAAACTCATGCGCGCGGCGTGCAGGAACATCCGCTTCAGCCCCTTCGCCCGCAGCCGCTTGTTCGCTTCCTCGTCGCCGTACTTGGGATCGCCCGCCAGCGGATGCCCGACATACTGGGCGTGCACGCGGATCTGGTGGGTACGCCCCGTGCCCAGCGTGGCCTGCATGAGACGCGCGCCGGGGTACTGCTCCATCTCCTGGAAGAAGGTGAGCGACGGCTTGCCGCCGTCGTCCACCCTTACCAGGCGTTCGCCGCCGTGCATGACCGATTTCAGCAGCGGCGCGTTGACGTCGAACTTGGCCTTGCGCGGCGTGCCGGTCATCAGGCAGAGGTATTGCTTGGTCACCTCGTTCTCGCGGATCAGCGCCTGCAGGCCGGTGAGGCCCGGGCGGGAACGCGCCAGCACCAGCACGCCGCTGGTGTCCCGATCCAGCCGGTGAACCAGTTCCAGGTGCTCGGTGGGGCGCGCCGCGCGCAGCAGCTCGATCGCCCCATGGCTGACCCCGCTGCCGCCATGGGCAGCGATGCCCACCGGCTTGTCGATCACGAGGAAGTGCTTGTCCTCGAAGATGACCGAATCGGCCACGGCCCTCACCATGCCGGAGGGGGCTACCGTCTCATCGCGCTCCGCGACGCGCACCGGCGGAATACGCAGCATGTCGCCAGCGGCCAGGCGCGTTTCCGGCTTGGCGCGCTTGCCATTGATGCGAACCTGTCCCGTTCTGAGGATGCGATAGACCAGACTGCGCGGCACCCCCTTCAGGAGGGTCAGCAGGGCGTTGTCCACGCGCTGGCCGTCCCGCTCGGGTCCGATTTCGACGATGCGCACACCTTGGCCGCCGTCGAGGGAAGTTGCCGTCTGCATTGATAAAACTCGAAATTGATAGGATACTCGGCCAGCGCCAGGCTCCGCTGAAGACTTATCTCTCGCGGGGTGCCTGTACCGTCACGTAAGGCGAGTGTCGCGCGGGTCCGTCCAGGGAGACGGAACGCGAAGACACCCCACATCGTAACGGTTCGGGTTGCGGTTGTCCGGCTAATCCGTAGGGACGCGGACCGGTTGCAAGGCGCTTATCACGAATCACGCCGGGTCCAGGCATCGGTCCCGGATCCCATGCCGCTTGAAGCCTCACCGCTGCGGCGCGATCCCCGGCAGGCCGCCACATGGGCGCCACCGCGGCCCGCGGCCGCGCGGCAAGGCCGAGGAAATTACAAATGAAGCGTATGCTTATCAACGCGACTCAGCGCGAAGAGTTGCGTGTGGCCATCGTCGATGGTCAGAACCTCTACGATCTCGATATCGAAATCCCGTCCCGCGAGCAGAAAAAAGCCAATATCTACAAAGGCCGCATCACTCGCGTCGAGCCCTCGCTCGAAGCCTGCTTCGTCGACTACGGCGCCGAGCGCCACGGGTTCCTTCCCCTGAAGGAAATCTCCCGCGAATATTTCAATCCCAACGCGGAAGGCAAGTCGAACATCCGCGATCTCCTCAAGGAAGGCCAGGAGATCATCGTCCAGGTCGAGAAGGAAGAACGTGGCAACAAGGGCGCCGCCCTGACCACCTTCATCAGCCTCGCCGGTCGCTACATGGTGCTGATGCCCAACAACCCCCGTGCCGGCGGCGTCTCGCGCCGCATCGAGGGTGAAGACCGCCAGGCCCTCAAGGAGGCCATGGAGCACCTGCAGGTGCCCGACGACATGGGCCTCATCGTGCGCACCGCCGGCATGGGCCGCGACGCCGAGGAACTCCAGTGGGACCTGGACTACCTGCTCCAGCTGTGGAAGTTGATCTCCGGCGCGTCGCAGTCGCAGAAAGCCCCGTTCCTGATCTACCAGGAATCCAAGCTGTTCATCCGCGCCCTGCGCGATTACCTGCGTAACGATATCGGCGAAATCCTGATCGACGAGGAGTCGCTGTACAACGACGCCCGCGACTTCGTCCAGCAGGTGATGCCGAACAACCTGCGCAAGCTCAAGCTCTACCAGGATCCGACGCCGCTGTTCTCGCGGTACCAGATCGAAAGCCAGATCGACAGCATCTTCGAGCGTAACGTGCGCCTGCCCTCGGGCGGCTCCATCGTCATCGACCAGACCGAAGCCCTGACCGCCATCGACATCAACTCGTCGAAGGCCACCAAGGGCAGCGACATCGAAGAGACGGCGTTCAACACCAACCTCGAGGCCGCGACCGAGATCGCCCGCCAGCTGCGCATCCGCGACGCAGGCGGCCTGATCGTCATCGACTTCATCGACATGGACAGCCCGCGCCACCAGCGCGAGGTGGAAGAGCGCCTGAAGGACGCCCTCAAGGCAGACCGCGCCCGCGTCCAGATCGGTCGCATCTCGCGCTTCGGCCTGCTGGAGATGTCCCGCCAGCGCCTGCGCCCCAGCCTGGGCGAAGCCACGCAGATCGTCTGCCCGCGCTGCGAGGGCCACGGCCACATCCGCAGCGTGGAATCGCTGGCGCTGTCCACCCTGCGCCTGATCGAAGAACACGCCATGAAGGAAAACACCGGGCAGGTCCTGGTGCAGGCACCGTCCTCGGTGGCCAACTTCATGCTCAACGAGAAGCGCGCCAGCGTCGTCGAGATCGAGCTGCGCCACAACGTGCACGTGGTGGTGGTGGCCGACGAGAAGCTGGAAACCCCGCACCTCGAGATCACCCGCATCCGCGAAGTCGACATGGGCGAGCACAGCAAGCCCAGCTACGAGCGCACCACCCCGGTGGTCGCCCAGGCCCTGCCCAAGATGGGCCAGGCGCTGGGTAGCGGCGAGCAGCCGCTGGTCACGGGCGTCGTACCGTCGTCTCCCGCCCCCGTTCGCGAGGAAATCGCCGAGCCGGTGGCCGTCGCCGTTGCGGCACCGGTGCCCCGCGCCGCCGCACCGGTCGCGCCTGCCGCCCCCGCGGGTGGCTTCTTCTCGCGCCTGTTCGGCAGCCTGTTCGGCGGCAACGCCGGTACGCAGCCCGCGCCCGCGGCGCAGCCCGGCCCGGCGTCCCGCCGTGACGAGGCGCGCTCCGGCGGCCGCAACGAGCGAAACGACCGCAACGAACGCGGTGAGCGCAGCGAGCGTGGCAACCGCCGCGATCGCGACGACCGTCGCGGCAACGAAGGCCGTGGCCGCGGTGGTGAACCGCGTCAGGCGCAGGGTCCGCGCAAGGACCGTGACGGCCTGCCCGCGCAAGGCAAGGCACAGCAGCCGCGCAACGGCAACAAGCCGGCCCAGGGCCGTAACGACGCCGCGCCCCGCCAGGGCGAAGAAAAGGCACCGCGCCAGAAGGACCCCGCACAGCAGGGTCGTCAGGGTGGCCGTGCCGAGACCTCGCCCACGGGTGAGACCACCGGCCGTCGCGAGCGTCAGCCGCGTGGTGAGCGCCAGCCGCAGGGTGAGCGCATCGAGAAGGCCGCCAATGTCAACATCGCACCGGACGTCGCTGCCGCCGCCCCGCGCAATCCGGCCGAGAAGCCGGTCACCGCGCCGGTCGTCACCGACGACGAGAAGCTGATCCTCGACGCCGAGGCCTTGGGCGTCGATGCCGTCGCCACGGGCGAGGTCGACAGCGAAGCGCCTTCCACCGACGGCGGCAAGGACACCGAGGGTGGCCAGCGCCGCCGCCGCGGACGTCGCGGTGGCCGTCGCCGTCGTCGCCAGGAAGACGGCGGTGCCGTCGGCTCGGCCGATGGTTCCAACGGTGCCGACGACCTCGACGATGACGAGGGTGATGACGAGGCTCCGGTCGGCACGGGCCGTTCCAGCGCCAGCGTGCCGCCCATGCTCGACACCGCTGCCGCGGCGGAGAACGCTTTCGCCGTGGAGGCCCCGCGCCACGAAGCCACCCGTCCCGCCCCGACCGCTTCGGTCCCGGCGCCCGCGGCCGTCCAGGGCGACGCCTCGGACGATGAGAACGTGCCGTCGGCGCTCACCCTGAGCTCGCTGCCCAAGCTGCCCCCGATTCCGGGTCAGCCCACGGCACCGGCACCGGCACCGGCCCTGGCACACCCGGTCGATAGCGCCACCCCGGCGGACTCCGCCCCGGTCCGCACGACCGAGCGTCGGCAGACCGAATCGGATGCACCGCTGAACACGCCGCCGCCCGCTCCGCGTGCCGCCCGTGCTCCCGCAGCCGCCACGACGGCGAGCGAAGCACCGGCACCGGCGCAGGACGCCGAGACGATTCAGCCCGCCGCCTCGCCGGCCAGCCAGCCCTCGGTGCTCGATGCGCCTGCGCGTGGCATGCTGCCGACCGAAGACGGCACGGATGACGTCGGGACCGAGCGAAAGCCCGAGCGCAGGCCGCGGCCCACCGCTGCCGTGACTCCGGCTCCGACGGCAACCGAGTCGGCACCTCAGGCTGAGACGGTTCCCGAGGCCGGCGCGCCCGTGGCTCACGCTTCGACGCCGGCCGAGACGCCGGTTCCGATGCAGGCTCCGGTCCAGGCTCCGGCTCCAGTCCAGGCTCCGGCCCCGGTGCAAGCACCCGCTCCGGTCAAGGCACCCGCTCCCGCGGAAGCCCCGACCCCGGCGCCTGCGGTACCGGCACCGGCACCGGCACCCGTGGAGGCTCCGGCACCTACCCCGACCCCGCGTGCTCCGACCCCGGCTCCCACGCCGGTTCCGACTGCCGTTGCCCCTGCCCCGGCAGCCGTGGACCATGTGCCGGTGCCGCCGGTCGATGCCCCGGCCCCGCCCGCCGTGGTCACGCCGAAGTCGCCCGAGGCATCCAACGTCTCGCCGGTGTCCCACGAACCGGTGGCTCCATCGCAGCCGGCTTCGCCGGCACCGGCCCAGGGCGACCTGCTGACGCGCCCGCGTCAGGAGCCGTCGTCCGACAAGCCCTCGTCCGACGACAAGCCGCACGGCGACGCGTAACACCTGGGGAGGTGAAAGCCTCCCTTTCACCAAAAAAACGCCGGGCTAAGCCCGGCGTTTTTTTGTTACGTCCATCGATGGATCGTGGTCAGGGATGCCGATGGTCAGGTACCGACCTGATGGTTATGGGTATCCAGCAGCCCATGCACGGTCATGAGGTGCGCAAGGCCGACGACATGCTCGACGTGCAGCTTCTCCATGAGGCGCTGCTTATAGGTCGACACCGTCTTGGGACTGAGGTTCAGGCGCTCGCCGATGGAGGTGAGCGGCATACCGCGGACCAACATCATCGAGACCTCCATCTCGCGCGTGGACAAGGTATCGAACGGCGAGTCAGAGCCATCCAGCGTGGCCAGCGCCAGCTGCTGCGCCACGGTGGGGGCGAGGTAACGCCGACCGGATGCCACCTGCCGCACCGCCGCGAGCAATTCGTCGGCCGTGCAGGCCTTGGTCAGATAACCCAGTGCGCCGGCGTCGAGCAGGCGCTTGGGAAAACGCGCGTCGTCGACGACCGTGAGGATCACGACATTGGTGCGCAACTTGGCGCGAATCACGCGTTCCGTGAGCTCGACGCCGCTCATGCCCGGCATGTGGACGTCGACCAGTGCGATGTCCGGTGAGTGCGAGCGGATAAGCCGCAGGCCTTCCTCCGCCGAACCGGCCTCCCCCCGAATGCGGACGTCGGCCTGCTGCTGCAGGATCATCCGGAAACCGGTCCTGACCAGCTCGTGGTCGTCGACCAAAACAACATTAATCATTCTTTGCCCTCCCTGGGCCGACTGTACTTCTATGCGCGAGGAATGACCTGCACGCTGCCTGCGAATGCATACAATGCCAGATGTGCAGGCGCGACAACCAGCGTGCCGGTATGATCATCCAACGCCCGCCAGGCCTGTAGCGGGAATCTCCCCGCGTCGTGAGGCGACGCGACCCGATCGTCACGTAGGCAGAGTCCGCGCCGGTATGTGGGGCTTCGCCTACCCTCGCCCGCGCCATTGCATGTCCTGCGCGATCGGAGCGTAGTTCGCCGATCGTTACACCTTGATGGTGATAAACGCCCCCGCCAAATCGGCGCTCGCGACACCGCACTCACGAAGTGAGCACACCATCGTCAGCGCCGACCCGCGAAGGTGAATCTCCACCCAAGGAGACGACCATGGCAAATGAGAAAAATCGCCCGCCGCAGCATCCCGGCCAGAACGATGCCCCGCCCCAGAAGCGCGGCCCCACCGAACAGCCCGAGACGGACTCGTCGGGCGATCCGCTGGACGGCACCGGCGAAGACAACAAGCAACAGCACTGATTCCCGTCAGTACGACGCGTCGGCGTGGCTCGCCAGGGCCATGTCGGCGCGTTGTCGTTGTGCGGCACGTTGTGCAGCGCGCTTACGCAGCAGGATGATGCCGGCAAGGATCAGGATGGCCGGCCCCCATTTCCCACCGGTAGCCTTGGCAAGCAGTTTTCCAGCGGCCATTGCGCCGATGGTGTTGACGTGAGAGCCCGTCGTATTAGCCATGATCCGATCCCCGAGTGGATAGTGCGCACAGGAGCGGCAAGATTCGCCGCGGTCGCATGGCAGGCACGTGAAGCCGGGGGATAGGACGTATTTACGTCAGCCCGGGTGACCCGACGGGCCCTGGATACCATGCATCAGCAAGGCCAGCGCATGGCGCGTGATGACCTCTGCATCGATGTGGCCCCGCAGAGCATCGCCCTTCCATTTCCGGCTGGCCGTCACCGGCAGCACGGTCAGGCTTAGCACCGTACCCATCAACAGCGCGGGGTCGAGATCCTTCGCGATACGCCCTTCCTCCTGCCACCGGCGAAGGGTGCCGACGACCGCCACCTGGCGCGAGTCGCCCAGCCGTTTGCGCATGTGCTGCTTGAACAGGTCGCTGTCGTTGAGCATCTCGCCGAAGAAAACGGGCCCCACCCACGGTGAATCGCCTGCGATCTCGACGAAGCGGCGCACCAGGCCCGCAAAGGCAGCCACCGGATCATCGGCGTGCTCCAGGAAGATGCCTTCGAGGCGTTTCTGCATCGGCGCGATGCGCTCGTCGAACAACATGTCGAACAGTTGCTCGCGCGTCTTGAAGTAGTAGTGCACCGCGGCGGAGGTCATGCCTGCGGCCCGGGCGATGCCGGCCAGCGTGGTCTCGGCGTAACCCTTCCGGGCAATCAGTTCCAGGGCGAGATCGGCGAGGCGCTGGCGCTGGTCGGGTCCGTCCGGCTGGACGGGTGGCCGTCCGGGGCGACGGCCGCGGCGGGGGACAGAAGTAACCAAGGATGCTCCGACAGGGTGGAAGGGCGCTCGACACCACGACTTCAATACCACGGCAGCGCGCCGGATTGACCGGACGCCCTGTCGCACCTATATTAACTTACTACTTAATTAAATTCATGGGACACCCTTGTGACCCCTGCTTCCCTGCCGGATCCGTCCGCCTCACCGACCTCGACACCGTCGCTGCGCGTGCTGTTCCCTGCCCTGATGCTCGTCATGCTCCTGGCCGCGCTCGACCAGACCATCGTCTCCACCGCGCTGCCGACGATCGTCACGGAACTGGGCGGGTTCAGCCAGTTGTCTTGGGTGGTGACCGCGTACCTTCTCAGCTCCACCGTCGTGGTGCCGCTGTACGGCAAGTTCGGCGACCTGTTCGGCCGCAAGGTGGTCCTGCAGACCGCGATAGCCCTCTTCCTGCTCGGATCCGTCCTGTGCGGGCTGGCCCAGGACATGACCCAGCTGATCGCCATGCGTGCGCTGCAGGGCCTGGGGGGCGGCGGCCTGCTGGTGATCGTCATGGCATCCATCGGCGACGTGATCCCGCCCGCCGACCGTGGCAAGTACCAGGGCCTGTTCGGCGGCGTCTATGGCCTGGCGACCGTTCTGGGTCCGCTGGTCGGCGGGTTCATGGTCGACCATCTCTCATGGCGCTGGATCTTCTACGTCAACCTGCCGCTGGGCCTGGTCGCCATCGGCGTCATCGCCGCCGCGTTCCATCCCCACGTGCGCCACGTGAAGCACACCATCGATTACTGGGGTGCCGCGTGGCTGACTCTGGCGCTGAGCTGCCTGATCCTTTTCACCACCGAGGGCGGCACGATGCTGCCGTGGTCGTCCGGGGAGCTGTGGTTCATCCTGGCGTTCGCCATCGTCGGCGTGATCGGGTTTGTCTACGAGGAATCGGTCGCCAGCGAGCCGATCATTCCCCTGGGACTGTTCCGGCACCGCACCTTCCTGCTCAGCTGCATCATCGGCCTGTTCGTCGGCGCGGCGCTGTTCGGCTCGACCACCTTCATGCCCTTGTACCTGCAGGTGGTCAAGGGCGTGTCGCCCACGGCGGCCGGCATGCAGCTGCTGCCGCTGATGGGCGGCCTGCTGGTCAGTTCCATCGTCAGCGGTCGCCTGATCAGCCGGATGGGACGTTATCGTGTCTTTCCTATCGTCGGCACGTTCCTCGCCACCGTGGCGCTGACGCTGCTGGGCACGCTGCACAACGACAGTCCGCTTCCCCTCATGTACGCCTATGCCGGGCTGCTGGGCGTGGGGCTGGGCATGATCCTTCAGGTGCTGGTCCTCGCCACGCAGAACAGCGTCGACATGAAGCACATGGGCGTGGCCACCTCCGGCGTGACGTTGTTCCGCTCGATCGGCGGCTCCGTGGGCGTGTCGGTGTTCGGTGCCGTATTCAGTAACGGCTTGCAGTCGCGCATGGCCGACCTGCTGCCTGCCGGCTCGCCGGCGAGGTCGCTTCGCCCGGAGGCCGTGAACGCCCTGCCACCCGATATCCATGCGTCCTACCTGGCGGCCTTCGGTGCCTCCTTGCATACGGTGTACGACGTCGGCGCTTTCGTGATGGCCGTGGCGTTCGTGGTCGCCTGGTGGCTGAAGGACACGCCGCTGCGCCGGGCGCCACCGGAGGCATCCGCCATGGCCGGCAAGCCGGTCGCGCCGGAGGAACGCGTTCTCGAGGCGGGCACATGAATCGCATATACACGGGCGCGTCCCAGCGGCATCAAGCTTTGCCGCCCTCAGCCGTTAACGGTAGCGACCCTCCGGCTGGACATCACGTGAAACGCTACCGCGTACTCGGCCTCTTCCTGTTCCCCCTGCTCCTCGCCGGTTGCGCGGGCGACGACCTCCACCTCGCGGGCAAGGGTGCGGACCCTGCAGACATCACCCTTCGCGGCAAGCTGGGCTCGATCACCTGGCACTGGGGGACGAAGTCGTTCACCGAGGCGGTCACCGCCAACAAGCGCACGACCGTCCGCGGGGATGCCGGGGTGTCCGGCACGCTCGATATCACGCTTGCTGGCGGAAAGCGTGTCTTCCTGGTCGGCGAGCACAGCACGTTTGCCTGCCGGCACGGGTGCGCAGAGCTGCACATGCCGGCGCTGTGGGTCGTGGCTGATCCTTAAGCAAGGTGCCTGATGGGCTTGGACCAGGCGTGAGCCCGCGACAGACGACGGCCAAGCTGCCGCTTGCCGGGCTTCCGGGCATGGACGGGGTAAGGATCGCGCGCGGATTGCGCTGAGAGCGCTGCCCGACCTGCGCTTCGGGTATCCGGACACCGCGCATTGCCTGGCACGCGCCAGTCCTGCTGCAAGAGTGCGACCGCCACCCGCCATGCATGGTCCCGTGGCTCGTCGACTTCGGTGGCTTCGGGAGGCACGGGACAGTCGGGAAGTACGCCGCGGCCGGCTGGCGCCGCCCATGCCATGCGGAACTGCAACAACGGGATCGTGATCGTCATCCGGCTGTTGGGCAACGCCAGGTTCCAACGGTAACCGCTGGTATTGCCTTCGTCGGCCCCACCGACCTCCTCGCCGACGAACACGGCCCGGTCGGTATGCCGGAGCATCGAGGCCACTTCCGCACCGCCCGAGAAGGTGTTGCCGCCGGCCAGCACGACGACGCGGCCATGGAATACAGGAGCGAACGTCGTCCATCGGGACATCAGCCCGTGCGGCGGTGTGTTGCGACGTGTCCAGCGCCCGCCGGGCAGCAGCCGCTGCGCATCGTCCTCCTCAGCGAACACGTCGACGTCGAAGCGTTTCCCGCTCAGGCTGGTCACGGCGATGTGTCGGGCACGTGCGTCCACGGCGGCATATTTATGCAGTGGTTTTTCCACGAGGTAGGAAAAGAGAATGCTCTCGTTGGGTTCCGAGCCGCCGCCGTTCTGGCGCAGATCCAGGATCAGGTCCCGGGTGCCGTGCTGTGCGATCTGCTCGAACACGGTGTGGATTGCCTCCGGAAAAGCGGCGCCGCTCGCACGCAGTCGCTTGTTGCTGAAGGTCGGCACGTCAAGGTACGCCGTGTGATCGTCCAGCCAGGCGAGGGTGGGCAACGGCGATGGATCGTCGGCTTCGGCGGGGCGCGCAAGTCGCGGCACCGCGGCAAGATCGCGCATCGTGCGTCCGCCCGGTCCTTCCAGCACCACGCGGTAATACGTCAGGGGCCCGCGCAAGCGATACAGGTCCTGGGCAAAGCCGCGGCCTGATAGGTCACGCATGACACCGGTGCGGATCACACCATCGTGGGGACTGATCGCGACCATCTCGTCCAGCAATGCATCGTCGCTGCGCCCATCCACCGAGACCAGGCGCGTTCCCGTCACGACATCCGCGGCCGTTCCGTAACCTGCGAGGACGAAAGCGCCCTTGTCGGTCCACAGCACATCCAGCGGAAAGCGCAGCGCGTCGCGATAGTGCTCTTTCATGCCATCGCTGACTTGCACCCCCAGGTGACCCTCGCCGATCTGCGCGAGCAGCGGGCGTAGTACGCGCCAGAGCGATTCAGAATCGGTCACCGCGCCGACGCGCGTGCGGGCGAGGGTCTTCGCCGACGCCCACGCCCGCCGGCTCTGGTGCCAGTAGAGGTTCGGCAAGGCGGCTTCGACCGCGGCGATGGCCAGCTCCAGATCTTCCCGTGCGCCTGCCGCCGTCAGCGACGTGGATACCGATGTTGACCGGGCCACCGGTGAGGCCACCGTCGCGAACAGGCAGCCGATGCCAAGGACGTAGGCGGACCAGCGCATTGACATGGAAGGCAGACGCCTTATAAGTAAAATATTGCCTCATTATGGGAAGCAAAATTTTGCCTAGTCAAGTGACGCCATCATTCCTCACCTATGTGGCGGCCAATGTGCGTGCTCGCCGCGTCGCCGCGAGCATGAGCCAGAAAGCCCTGGCGGAAGCCTCGGGCGTCAGCCTACGCATGGTCGGCGGGATCGAAAACGGTGCGACAAGCGTCAGCACGGCTACGTTGGACCGGATCGGCATCGCATTGAATGCCACGCTAGCCGATCTCGTTGCCGAACCGTCGTCGCTGCGAAGTGCGCGTGTGGATCGCGTGGGCTGGCACGGCGACAAGGGCGGCGAAGGGGTGCTGCGCTGGAGTATCGACGCGCGCCGCGAGGTGGAGCTGTGGGAGTGGCGGCTGGAACCGGGCGAGCGTTACCAGGCCGCTGCCGACCCGGCAGGCTGGCATGTGATGATCTTCGTCGTCGAAGGGTGCCTTACCCTCGAACTGGAAACGGGAACGATCGAGGTCATGGCCGGCAACCATGTGTTCGACAGTGCGCAGAAACACGCCTTCGCCAACAAGATGAAGGGGGCGGTACGTTTTTTCCGGTGCACGGCGTGGTGAACTCACCAAGACGCCGGCTACCGGCGCATTTCCGTAGCGGTCACTGCAGCGAAAAAGAAGCCTTCACGTGGGAAAGCGTCGCTTCTCAGCCCTTGGGCGCTGACAACCGCTTGTATTGGTCATGGCTGATCCAACCGGTGTAGGTACGATTCCTGGCACTGGTGAATTCGACCTTGGCCCAGCCATCCCTGTAAGCCAGCACTCCCACCACATCACCCTTGACGATATACGGCCGGTTCGTCGCTTCCACGCCAGGCTCGTTCAGCAGATGAGCCTTATCGGTTGACACCGTTACCAGGCCGATCCAGTGAGCATCAGCGGTTCGGGTCAGTTCCAGGCCGGTGGCGATCTCCGGTATCAACACACTCATGCAGCCAGGATGCTGACGGGCCTGCTCCACGGTCAGGGTGACGCCATCGGACGAGGCCACCACCCTCCCGGGATAGGCATCGTCCTGCCAGGTGGTGAGTGCTGCGGGCTCACCTTTCAGGTAGAAGGTGCAACGTCGGGTCACGCCCTCGCCCAGCTCCTCGGCGTAATAACCTTCAACCTGGCCCTCAGGCGTTACCGCCAGCATCAGTCCTTCGTACTTGCCCGAATGCAGTGCTGCCGGCGCGGCAAACACGGGCGCTGCGGCGCAGAACGACAACAGACCAGCTGCCAGGAAGCGGATAACGGTCATGCTATTTTTCTCTTCGGGGTGTTCATGGGCTCGGGCGCTACGCATGGTTCGGAGCGGGCATTCTGCAGCATGGCCCACCATGCTTGCTGGTCATCCGGTCCAACCCCGGTAACCATCCGGAACCGACACCGCCCGCATGCTTTGGCCTCAATGTGGCCTCGAAGACGCTGGCTGTCGGTGGACTTGCGTGGGGTTTATTCAAACGAAAAAAGGAGCCGAAGCTCCTTTTTTTCAAAGACCTACAGAGGCCAATGGACGTCTGTGGATCACAATCTGGAGCGGGAAACGAGACTCGAACTCGCGACCCCGACCTTGGCAAGGTCGTGCTCTACCAACTGAGCTATTCCCGCATCGAGCCGGCAATTCTAGGCAAGCCTTGCGCGCATTGCAAGCCCTCGAAGCGTTTCAGTGATCGTCTTCCACCTGCCCGCGCTCGGCGTCGTCGCAAGCCACATCCGCTGCGCTCGCATCGCCGGGATAGGCCAGCTGCGCTGCCTCGTCCTCGGGGTCGCGGTAACGCCGCGGATCGAGGATCGCAGGGCTGCGCATCTCCCGACGGTGCGCCTTGAGTTCGCCGATGAGGCGCTGGTTGATCGTGTCGTACGCGGTCGTCATGGCGAAACACCTCCGGACAGGTCGAACGGGATCAGCAAGCACTCACGATAAGGGGAAACTCACGACACGCGAACGGCCATCCACGATCCCGAGATCTTTTCCTGAAGCACCTCGACCGGGCGACCGTGGCCACGCAACGTGCGGGCGCGTGTCACCGCGAACTCGATCGCCGCGCCTTCCGAGTCGAACGACTCCTTGGCCGATCCCGGAAGCAGGACCCACCATGCACGGTGATTGATCGATGGATAGAAGACATAGACGCGCAGTGGCTTGACGTGTTCGGTCGCGGCGGCGGTCACCGTGGCCTGGGTAGATCCGAGCATGGCGCACCTCCCTAATACCCACGTTTCTCACAGGCCGCGTTACGGGGGTGTGACCTGTCGCCAAACCGACACACGGGCGTCATCGCTCACGGGACGACTCGCGAAGCCAAACCGTAGAGATCGGGGTTAAGGAACGGCGCCATCGCCAGCAACACGGCCTGCGTATAGACGCCCTCGCGAGTGGCATGCCCCCGTGTGACGAGGGCTATGGCGCCTCCCTGCTGCTTGACGTTGACCGTGCCAAACAACCGATCCATCACGTCGCCCAACTCCTCGCCTTCGAGCAGGGCCTCGTAGGCAATCGGTGGAACGGGTAGCCAGGCACTGCGACCTACGGATACGCGGTCGCCCCCGGCGATGGCCACGTAACCGACCGATCCCGGACCGTCCTCACCCATCTCGATCCCACTTTCCAGCGCAACATGGAAGTCGGCCTCACCGCCGTGTCGCTGGCAGTACTGCATGCGCTGGATGGCGCCCTGACGCGTTTCCGTCGCGGTCATCGGCTGATCGGCGACGCCGGATGGCGCATGCATGCCTTCGCAGGCGAGGACATGCTCGGGAAAGAGCAGCGCGAGCGCGTTGCGCACAGCGCCGATCTTGATCGGGTTGCGCGAACCAACAATGACCTTGAGCACCAGGCGGGATGTCATGGGATCGATCTGCTTTCGGTAGACATGGTGCCCGGAGTCGGACTCGAACCGACATACTCTTACGAGTGAGGGATTTTAAGTCCCTTGCGTCTACCGATTTCGCCATCCGGGCTTTCAAGAAAAAAGGCGCACCGCGTGAGCGGAGCGCCTTGGAATGCGATGGAGGCCGAGGTCGGAATCGAACCGGCGTACGCGGATTTGCAGTCCGCTGCATGACCACTCTGCCACCCGGCCATCGCTGGCGCAGCGCGAGAGTATCGCGTGGCGCCTAAAAAACAAAACCCCGGGTGACCGAGGCTTCGTGAAAACTTTGGAGCGGGAAACGAGACTCGAACTCGCGACCCCGACCTTGGCAAGGTCGTGCTCTACCAACTGAGCTATTCCCGCGTCGTTGTCCCGCTATTCTAGATCACGACGCCCATGTGTCAACCACCTTGCAGCGGTTTTTTTTCATTTTTGTTGACCGCCTCGGCGTCGCCACGCAGGGCTGGCCATGCGGCGCGCAGGTAATCCAGCCCGGACCAGATCGTCAGGATGCCGGCGATGACCAGCAGGGCCTCGCCGATGTGGTACAGGCGCAGCGTCTCCGCGTCGTGCTGCAGCAGCAGGACCACGAGGGCCACCATCTGCATCGTGGTCTTCAGCTTGCCGAGGAAGGCGACCTTGACCCGCGAGCGCGCGCCGATCTCGGCCATCCACTCGCGCAGCGCGGACACGCTGATTTCGCGGCCGACGATGACGGCGGCCGTGACCGCCAGCAGGATGCCCTGCCACCCGCCCGGGTGGGACTGCACCAACAGGAACAACGTGACGGCGACCATCAGCTTGTCCGCCACCGGGTCGAGGAAGGCGCCGAACGCCGAGGTCAGGTTCATGCGCCGCGCCAGGTAGCCGTCCAGCCAGTCGGTGAAGGCGGCCAGCACGAAGACCAGTGCCGCCGTCAGGCTGGCGCCGCGGAACGGCAGGTAGAAGACGACGACCATGACCGGCAGCAGGAGCACGCGGAACAGGGTCAGCCAGGTGGGAAGGTTGATGCGCATAGGTCAGCCAGTACGGGAGGGATCGGTGCGAGCCGACACCTCCGTTCGATCAGGGATGCAGCATGGCATAGATGCGCTCCGCGAGCCCGCGATCAATGCCCTTCACGCTCATCAATTCCTCCACACCGGCCGCTTCCACGCCGGCCAGTCCGCCGAAGGCCTTCAACAGGGCTGCGCGTCGGCGCGCGCCCACGCCGGCCACGTCTTCCAGCGTACTGCGTTCGCGGGCCGCTTCACGGCGGCGGCGATGGCCACTGATCGCAAAACGGTGCGCTTCGTCACGAACTGCGGCCACGAGGTGCAGGGCCGGCGACGACGTGCCGGGGTGCAAGGTCCGGCCGCTGTCGGCGAGCACGAGGGTTTCCTCGCCGGCGCGACGGCCGGGGCCCTTGGCCACACCGACGACCCGGATGCCCTCGACGCCGAGCTCACGCAGGACATCCATCGCCTGCCCCACTTGGCCTGTGCCGCCGTCGATCAGCAGGATATCGGGCCGCACACCGCCCTCCACGACCTTCTTGAAGCGCCGGGTCAGTGCCTGGTGCATGGCGGCGTAGTCGTCGCCCGGGGTGATCCCGGCGATGTTGAAGCGCCGGTAGTGCGACTTTTCCGGACCCTCGGGACCGAAGACCACGCAGGAGGCCACCGTGGCCTCACCCATGGTGTGGCTGATGTCGAAGCACTCGAGGCGCCTCGGCATGTCGGTCAGTTCGAGCACCTTCTGCAAGTCGTCGAAGCGCGCCAGCAGCGTGTGCCGGCTGGCCAGGCGCGAGGTCAGCGCCGCGCCTGCGTTGCGTTGGGCCATTTCCAGGAAGCGGGCGCGCTCGCCGCGAACGCTGGGCTTCAGCGACACCGTGTGCCCGGCATGCTCCGACAGCACGCCGGCCAGCACATCGATGTCTTCCACGTCGTCGCTGAGCACCAGCTCGCGCGGCACCTGGCGCTCGAGGTAGTACTGGGCGATGAACTGCGCGAGGACATCGGGGATCGACGCATCCGTACCCAGCCGCGGGAAGAAATCGCGCGATCCCAGGCTGACGCCGTTGCGGAAAAACAGCACGCTGACGCAGGCCATCCCCCCTTCCATGCTGCAAGCGATGACATCCATATCCGCGCTCGCACCCTGCACGAAATGCTGGGCCTGGAGCCGGCGCAGGGCGGCCACCTGGTCGCGCAGGGTGGCCGCACGTTCGAAGTGCAGCGACTGGCTGGCGGTCTCCATGGCCACGGCCAGTTCGTCGATCACGGCGCTGCTGCGCCCTTCCAGGAACATCTCGGCGTGACGCACGTCGTTGCGGTAATCCGGCACGTCGATCAGGCGCACGCAGGGCGCGCTGCACCGGCCGATCTGGTGCTGCAGGCAGGGCCGCGAACGGTTCCGGAAATAGCTGTCCTCGCACTGGCGCACCTTGAACAGCTTCTGCATCAGGCCCAGGCTCTCGCGGACGGCGAACGTGCTCGGATAGGGACCGAAGTAGCGCCCCGACGCGGTCTTGGCACCCCGATGGAAGCCCAGCCGTGGATACTCATCGGTGCTGGACAGATAGATGTAGGGGTAACTCTTGTCGTCGCGCAGCACGATGTTGTAACGCGGCTTCAGCGACTTGATCAACTGCGATTCGAGCAGCAGCGCCTCGCCCGCCGTGCGGGTCAGGGTCACTTCCGCCCGCGCGATCTGCGACACCATCGAGGCGATGCGCGGGTCCATGGGCGGTTTCAGGAAGTAGTTGCTGACGCGCTTCTTGAGGTTGGCGGCCTTGCCGACGTACAGCAGCTCGTCCTCCGCATCGAAATAGCGGTAGACGCCGGGCGAGGTGGTCAGGTGGCGGACGAAGGCCTTGCCGTCGAAGGGGTGCGACTCGGTGTGCTCCATGCGCCCATTTTACCGCGTAGGCGTACGCCGGACGCGAAAACGCCGGCATGGGATGAATCATGCCGGCGCGGACCTTCCGTGGGAGCGTCGCCGTCCTTAGGGGGAGAGAGCTTGGCGACAGGGATAGGTTACGTCGTCGCCCTACGGGGCGCGCCCGGCCGAGACCGAATATCCCTGTAGGTGGCGACCAGATACCCGTGTAGGAAATCCCTTAGGAGGACCTCGCTCCCCCGGCCTGCGCCGCCACCCAGCGCTCGGCACGCTCCAGGTCCTCGGCGGTGTCGATCCCGGGTGGGAACGGCTCCGGCGTGGGCTGGACCGCGATGGCATGGCCGTGCTCCAGGGCGCGCAGCTGCTCCAGCGACTCCAGTTGCTCCAGGGGGGTACGCGGCAGGGCCGCCAGCCGGCGCAGGAAGCCGGCCCGATAGGCGTAGATGCCGATGTGGCGCAGGAACGGGGAGCCCGGGGGCAGCACGTCCCGATCCCTGGCGAAATCGTCCCGGGCCCAGGGCGCCGGGGCGCGGGTGAAGTAGAGAGCGCGACCGTTCTGGCCCCGCACCACCTTGACGATGTTCGGGTCGAAGAACTCGTCGGCGTGCACGATAGGCGTCGCCAGCGTGGCCATGGGCGCGTCGTCCCCGGCCAGCGTGGCCACCACGGCACGGATGCCGGCGGCGGGGGCGAAGGGCTCGTCGCCCTGCAGGTTCACCACGATGGTATCGTCGGGCCAGCCGAAGTGCGCGACGGCCTCGGCGATACGGTCGCTGCCCGAGGCGTGGTCGGTCCGGGTCATGCAGACCAGCAGGTCGCCGCAGCCGCGCAGCTCGGTCGCCACGCGATCGTCGTCCGTGGCGACCACCACCTGCGCGGCGCCGGCCTGCCCTGCCCGCACCGCCACCCGCCGGATCATCGATTCGCCGGCGATCTTCAGCAGCGGCTTGCCCGGCAGGCGGGTCGAGCCGAACCGCGCCGGAACGACGACGACGAACGGGGGAAGCTTGTCTGCCATGGGGGCATCCAGTCAGGGAAGACGCCGAGCGTAGCGCCTAAGCGGACGGCACGGAATCCGACAGGTCGAAACCCAGCCCGTTGGCCAACGCCACGAAGCCGGGGAACGAGGTGGCGACATTGGCGCAGTCGGCGATGACGATCGGTGCGCTGGCGACCAGGCCGGCGACGGCGAAGCTCATGGCGATGCGGTGATCGCCATGGCTGTCGATATGCGCCCCACCGATGCTGCCGCCACGGATCATCGCGCCATCCGGCAGTTCGTCGATCAGCACGCCGCAGGCCTTCAGCCCGTTGGCCATGCTGGCGATGCGATCCGACTCCTTGACCCGCAACTCGGCGGCACCGCGGATCGTGGTCATGCCCTCGGCCACGGCTGCGGCAACGAACAACGCGGGAAACTCGTCGATCATGTCGGGCACGATATCCAGCGGCAGGGCCACACCATGCAGCGGCGCATACTTGATCACGAGGTCGCCGATGTCCTCACCTCCACTGCTGCGCTCGTTTTCCACGGCGATGTCCGCGCCCATGAGTTCGAGCGCGGCCAGCAGCCCGGTGCGGCGCGGGTTGAGGCCCACGCCCTTGATGCGCACGTTCGAACCGGGCACCACGCAGGCGGCCACGATGAAGAACGCCGCCGACGAGAAGTCCGCCGGCACGTCCACGTCCACGGCCGTGAGGCGATGGCCACCTTCCAGCTTCGCCTTGCCCGGCGAATACTCGATCGGCCAGCCGAAGGCCTTGAGCATGCTTTCGGTGTAGTCGCGAGTGGGATGCGGCTCGATCACCTCCGTGCTGCCTTCGGCGTACAAACCGGCCAGCAGCAGCGCCGACTTGATCTGCGCACTCGCCACGGGTGGCTGGTAGCTGATGCCCTTGAGCCGGGCACCGCCGTGGATGCGCAACGGCGGCTTGCCGTCGGCGCTGTCGATCGAGGCACCCATCAGCGCCAGCGGATCGGTAACACGACGCATCGGCCGCTGCGACAGCGAGGCGTCGCCGACCAGCGTGCTGTCGAACGCCTGCCCGGCCAGCAGCCCGGCGAGCAGGCGCATGCCGGTGCCCGCGTTACCGCAGTCCAGATTGTCCGTGCTGCCGCGCAGGCCATGCAGGCCCACGCCGTGCACCACGCGCTCGCCCGGGGCCGGCGTGTCGAAACGCACGCCCAGCGTGCCGAGGATCGCCGCGGTGGCGCGGGTGTCCTCGCCTTCGAGGAAACCGCGGATGTGGGTGACGCCCTCGGCCAGCGCGCCGAACATCAGCGCGCGATGGGACACGGATTTATCGCCCGGTACCACGATCTCGCCGTGCAGGGGGCGACCCGTGCGGCTTTGCCAGTCCATGCGGCTCATGGCAGGTTCTCCAGTAGACGGTGAAGTTCGGCACGGCTGCCGATGCTGATGCGAACCGTATGAGGCAGGCGGTAGCCGCCCATGGGCCGCACGATCACGCCGCGCTCGAACAGATGGGCTTCGACGGGCCCGGCATCGCGACCCAGGTCGACCAGCAGGAAGTTGGCCTGCGACGGCAGCACGCGCATGCCGCGCGCGGTCAGCGCATCGGCCAGCCACGCACGGTCGCCCGCGTTGACCTCGCGCACGCGATCGCGATGGGCGCGATCCGCGAGCGCGGCCTCCGCGGCGGCCAGCGCCACGGCGTTGACATTGAACGATTCGCGCAGCCGCTCGCACACCGCCGCCACCGACGGATGGCTGGCCATGTAGCCGATACGCAGCCCGGCCAGGCCGTGCGCCTTCGAAAAGGTGCGGGTCACGACGAGGTTGGGGAAGCGATCCATCAGGGTGACGGCGGTGTCGGGACCGGCGGCGTCCACGTACTCGTGGTAAGCCTCGTCCACCACCACCAGGGTTGACGGCGGAACGCGCCCGAGGAACGCGGCGAGCGCGGCGGCCGTGAACCAGGTGCCGGTCGGGTTGTTGGGATTGGCGAGGTAGACCAGCCGCGTCGCCGGGGTCACCGCGTGCGCGATCGCGTCCAGGTCGTGCCCGTATGGTGCCTCGGGGTGGTCGGCCGGCAAGGCGGGCACGGCGATGCCCTGCGCGCCGGCCGCCGCGGCGGCGATGGGGAACACCGCGAAACCGTACTGCGAGAACACCACCGGATGCTCGGCGTCGGCGAAGCACTGCGCCAGCAGCATCAGCAGTTCGTGCGAGCCGTTGCCGAGCGTGATGCCTGCCGGTGCGATGCCCAGCTCGGTCGAGAGGCAGGCCTTGAGCGCCATGCCGGTCGGGTCGGGGTAGCGCCACATGTCCTGCAGCACCCGCGTGGCCGCCTGCATCGCCAGCGGGCTGGGGCCGAGCGGATTCTCGTTCGAGCCCAGCTCGGCGATGGTCGCACCGAAGCGTCGCCGCAGCGCGGGCAGGTCGTGGCCTGGATCGTACGCGCGCAGCGCGGCCGTCGCCCGGTTCGCGAGCGCGGCCGCGTCGAACCCGACGGTCACGGCAAGGCGACCGGATAGGAACCGAGCACGCGCACGTCGGCGGCGGCCGGCTTCATCTCGTCGAGGGCGGCTTTCATCGCGTCGTCGTCGACATGGCCCGATACGTCGATGAAGAACGCGTACTGCCACTTGCCCGTGTGTGCCGGGCGCGACTCGATACGGTTCATGCTGATGCCGTGCTGCGCCAGCGGACTGAGCACGTCGTACAGCGCGCCGGGCTTGTCACGCACGGACACCAGCAGCGACGTGCGATCGTTGCCGGAGGGCGGGAAGATCGAGCGACCGATGACGAGGAACCGCGTGGTGTTGTCCGAGCGGTCCTCGATCGGGCCGGCGATCGTCTTCAGGCCGTACACGCGGCCAGCCGTCTCGCCGGCGATGGCGGCGGATTCCGGCGACAGCTTGGCCGTTCGCGCGGCCTCGGCGTTGCTGGAAACGGGAATGCGCTCGGCGTTGGGCAGGTTCACGCGCAGCCAGCCCTGGCATTGCTGCAACGACTGCGGGTGCGAGTAGACGCGCTTGATCTCTTTCAGCTCGCCGTTGAGCGAGAGCAGGTTCTGGTGGACGCGCAGTTCCACCTCGCCGCAGATGGTGGCCTTCGACACGAGGAACATGTCCAGCGTCATCTGGATCATGCCCTGCCCGGAATTTTCCACCGGTACCACGCCGAAATCGGCATTACCGGCAGCCACTTCCTGGAAGACTTCCTCGATGCTGCCCAGCGGCAGGCCATAGGCGGCATGGCCGAAGTGCTTGCGCACGGCCTGCTCGCTGAAGGTGCCCTCGGGGCCGAGGAAGCCGATCTTCAGCGGCTGCTGCTGCGACAGGCACGACGACATGATCTCGCGGAACAGCCGCACCAGCTCGCCGTTGGGCAGCGGGCCGTCGTTGCGGTCGATCACGCCACGCAGCACCTGGGCCTCGCGCTCGGGTCGGTAATACTCCACCGCCGCCTTCAACGGGCCCTTGGCCCGGCCGACCTGCTGTGCCCAACGGGCGCGCTCGCTGATGAGCGACTGCAGTTGCTGGTCGATGCTGTCGATGCGCGTACGCGCTTCGATCAGCGTGGCTTGCTTATCGGTGGGGGTCTTGCTCATGGACTTCCAGGCGGCTAAGTGGTTGCAAATGAAACGGTTATCACCGCATTACGCATGCTGCAATGCGGTGAATCCCGACTTTAACCGTGACGCGCGCTAAAGTCCCGCATGAAGTTCACCAGCACATCCACAGCGTCCTGCGGCACGGCGTTGTACAGCGACGCGCGCATGCCGCCCACGGCCTTGTGTCCCTTGAGGGCCAGCAATCCCGCCGCGGCGGATTCAGCGAGGAACGCGGCATCCAGCGCACTGTCGTGCAGGGTGAAAGGCACGTTCATCCGCGAGCGCGAGGCCACGGCCACCGGGCTGCGATAGAAACCGCCCGAGCCGTCGATCGCGGCATACAGCGTGGCGGCCTTGCGCGCATTGCGTTCGCCCATCGCTTCGAGGCCGCCCTGATCTTCCAGCCACTCGAACGTGAGCCCCGCGAGATACCAGCCCCACGTGTTGGGCGTGTTGAGCATCGAATCGTTGGCGGCGTGCTCGGCGTACCGGAAGATCTTCGCCATGGGCCGGCCTTCGCGGGCCAGCAGATCGTCGCGGATGATCATCACCACCAGGCCGGATGGCCCGATGTTCTTCTGCGCACCGGCATAGATCAGGCCGAAGCGCGATACATCGACCGGCCGGCTGAGGATGTTCGACGACATGTCCGCCACCAGTGGCACGTCGCCCGCGTCGGGCACGTCGTGGAACTCCACGCCGTGGATGGTCTCGTTGGGCGTGTAGTGCAGGTAGGCAGCGCGAGGATCGAGCTGCCAGGTGTCGCGCGCCGGCAGGGCCAGGTACTGGGCGTCTTCCGAGGTGGCGGCCACGCGGGCGGTGAGGTAAGGCGACGCTTCGCGCACCGCTTTCTCGCCCCAGTGGCCCGTCACGATGTAATCGGCCGACGCATCGGCCCCGGCCAGGTTCATGGGGATCTGCGCGAAGTGCTGCGTGGCCCCGCCTTGCAGGAACAGCACCGTGTAGCCCTCGGGCACCGCCATCAGCCGGCGCAGGCGCGCTTCGGCACTGGCCGCCAGGGCCATGAAATCCTTGCCGCGGTGGGACAGTTCCATCACGGAGGCGCCGGTGCCGTTCCAGTCGAGCAGTTCCGACTGGGCGCGGCGCAGCACCGCTTCCGGCAGGGCCGCCGGGCCTGCGCTGAAGTTCCAGGCTCTTGTCATGCTCGATGCACCCTCGGGAAGGAAACCCCGATTATGCGCCCGCTTCAGAGCTTGACGAACAGCACCAGCGCGATACCCACGGCAAGCAACGCCGCGGTGAGGATCAGCCACCAGACGTCGCCGCGTGCGCCGGCGGCGTCCTCGCTGCCGGGGTCGACCGTGGGAGCGGGCTCGGGCAGCACCACCGGTGGCTCCGCCGACCAGCCCGGGGCATCCACCACGAAGCGATGCGCGGCCAGGCCGATCTGGTCGCCCGGCTGCAGCACCGCGCGCACGGCGGTGATGCCGTTGACGCGTACGGCATGGCGCGCCGGAACGCGTGAGCCATCGAGGATCAGCTCGTCGTCCTCCCACGCCAGCAACAGCAGGGCGACATCGTTGCCGGGCAATTCGAGCGGCAAGGCACCATGCGTGGCGCCCAGCTCGAGACGATCACCCACGGTAATGACACGGCCGGACAAGGGGCCGGCCACCGGCCGCAACGCGACGGTGCAACGGGCGTCCGTCGGCTCCACGGTGGGCCGGGCGTCGAGGTCGGCATCGTCGCGCAGCAACATGCGGCAGTCGCCCAGCGACAGGCTGTCGCCGGGGCGCAGGATCGCGCGTTCACGCACGGGGCGGGCGTTGACGTAGACGCGCCCCGTGGACGGGGCCACCTCGAGCACCATGCCGCGACGGTCGCGATGAAGGGTGACGTGCCGGGCGGCTACGTGGTTTTCGGACACGACCAGGTCGTTATCCTCGCCACGGCCGATCGTGAGCACGGGCCGTGACCAGTGGAAATCACCGCGAGCCGAGCTGACGAATTCGATGCGCATGGAGGAACCGGGACGTTGACGAAGTAACTTTAGCAGAGTGCGCTATCTGTTTGACCCAGAAGGTGTCGATGAAGGTGTAGACGCGGCGTGATGCCCCGCCCCGCAAAGCTTGGCGCCCCGCCCTGCTAGACTTCGCCGCTTTCAGCGCAGAGGGTGCTCCGATGGCAAGAATCGATATCCGCCGCCCGCATGGCAGGACCGTCGCGGAAGCACGCGCCGTGGTCGAGAAAGTGGCCGCCCGCATGAGCGAGAAGTTCGGCACCGAGGGCCGCTGGGACGGCGACACGATGAGCTTCGCCCGTTCCGGGGTAAAGGGCGCCATCGCCGTGTCGCCCTCCGATGTGCATGTCACCGCCGAGCTGGGCATGCTGTTGTCGCCCCTGAAGGGCACCATCGAGGAAGAGATCCGGAAGAAGCTGGACGAGCACTTCGCCTGAGCCTTCGCAACGCCCCATGGGCTGGCCCGGGCCGGCCCGCTATGGCATACTAAGGGACTTATGCGGCCATTTCGGCCGTTCATCGACCCGGAACACATGGCAAAAGACGACGTCATCGAAATGGAAGGCACGGTCCAGGAGACCCTGCCCAACACCATGTTCCGCGTGCAGCTCGAGAACGGGCACGTCATTACTGCCCACATCTCCGGCCGCATGCGCAAGCATTACATCCGCATCCTCACCGGCGACAAGGTGAAGGTCGAGATGACCCCCTACGACCTGACCAAGGGTCGTATCACGTACCGCATGAAGTAAGCGGCGCGCTCGTCGCCCCGCTTCACCGGTCACGGATAAAAAAAAGCCGCGCTAAGCGCGGCTTTTTTTCGTGCCCGAACCCTACCCGGCAGGAGCGCACGATGTGCGCGATTACGGATTACCTCGGAATACGACATCGCCGCTTCGTTGGTTTTTCGCGCACCTCGTGCGCTCCTACGGAAGCAGATATCGCACCTGGAGGAAGCGCGCGCCTGGCCTGTGCCAGACGCGCGCCTCGGTCACGCCGTGGCCGTGGCCGGCTCCGCCGACTCGGTTTCCACGTGCAGCTCGTCGCCCTCGACCGAGAGGGTAACCTTGCCGCCGTCGGCCAGCTTGCCGAACAGCAGTTCGTCGGCCAGCGCGCGCTTCACCTTGTCCTGGATCACGCGGGCCATCGGGCGGGCGCCCATCTGCGGATCGAAGCCATGTTCCGCCAGCCAGCGGCGGGCTTCCGGCGTCACATCCACGCTCACCTTCTTCTCCGCCAGCTGCGCTTCCAGCTCGATCAGGAACTTGTCCACGACGCGCAGGATGTGGTCGAAATCCAGCGCATTGAACTGGATGACCGCGTCCAGTCGGTTGCGGAACTCCGGCGTGAACAGGCGACGGATGGTCTCCATGGCGTCCGGCGCGTGGTTCTGCTTGACGAAGCCGATGCCGCGACGCGAGGCCAGCTGTGCACCCGCGTTGGTGGTCATCACGATGATCACGTTCTTGAAGTTGGCTTCGCGACCGTTGGTATCGGTCAACACGCCGCGATCCATGACCTGAAGCAGGATGTTGTACACATCCGGATGGGCCTTCTCGATTTCGTCCAGCAGCAGCACGCAGTGCGGATGCTTGGTGATCTGCTCGGTCAGCAGGCCGCCCTGGTCGAAGCCGACGTAGCCCGGAGGCGCACCGACCAGGCGCGACACGGAATGGGCCTCCATGTACTCGGACATGTCGAAGCGCACCATCTCGATGCCCAGCTGCATGGCGAGCTGGCGGGTCACTTCCGTCTTGCCGACGCCCGTAGGGCCGGCGAGCAGGAAGCTGCCGATCGGCTTGGACGGATCGCCCAGGCCGGAACGCGCCATCTTGATCGACGAGGCCAGGGCCTCGATCGCCCCGTCCTGGCCGAACACCACCATCTTGAGGTTGCGCTCCAGGTTACGCAGCACGTCGCGATCCGACGCCGAGACCTGCTTGGCCGGAATACGCGCCATCTTGGCCACGATATATTCGATTTCCGGCACGTCGACCTTGCCCGTACGCTCTTCCTCGGGCAGCAGGCGCTGGCGGGCACCGGCTTCGTCGATGACGTCGATGGCCTTGTCGGGCAACAGACGGTCGGGGATGTGCTTGACCGACAGGTCCACGGCCGCACGCAGCGCCTCACCGGTGTATTCCACCGAGTGGTGCTCTTCGAAGCGGGTCTTCAGGCCCTTGAGGATCTCGATCGAGTCGGCCACGGTGGGCTCGACCACGTCGATCTTCTGGAAACGGCGCGCCAGCGCCCTGTCCTTCTCGAACACCCCACGGAATTCCTGGAAGGTGGTCGAGCCGATGCAGCGCAGTTCACCCGAGGCCAGCATCGGCTTGATCAGGTTAGACGCGTCCATCGTGCCGCCCGATGCCGAGCCCGCACCGATGATGGTGTGGATCTCGTCGATGAAGAGGATGGAATTGGGCTGCTTCTTGAGCTGGCCGATGACGGCTTTCAGCCGCTTCTCGAAATCGCCGCGGTACTTGGTACCGGCCACGAGGGCGCCCAGGTCCAGCGACCAGATGGTGCAGTCCTCCAGCACTTCGGGGACCTGCCCCTCGACGATGCGCTTGGCCAGGCCTTCCGCCAGGGCGGTCTTGCCCACGCCGGCCTCGCCCACGTAGAGCGGGTTGTTCTTGCGCCGGCGGCAGAGCACCTGGATGGTGCGCTCCACTTCGTCCTGGCGACCGATCAGGGGGTCGATCTTGCCCTGCACCGCCAGTTCGTTGAGGTTGGCGGCGTATTCGCTGAGCGGGTTGCCCTTGCCTTCGCCACTCTCTTCCCCCTCGCGCTCGGGGCTTTGCGCAGCCGCGGCGGCCTCATCGCCGATCTTGGCGATGCCGTGGGAGATGTAATTGACCACGTCCAGACGGGTGATTTCCTGCTGATGCAGGAAATAGACCGCGTGGGAGTCTTTTTCGCCGAAGATCGCCACCAGCACGTTGGCGCCGGTGACTTCCTTCCGGCCCGACGACTGTACGTGGTACACGGCGCGCTGCAGCACTCGCTGGAAACCCAGCGTGGGCTGCGTGTCGCGCTCGTCACCGGCCGGCAGCACCGGCACGGTTTCGGCGACGATGCGCTGCAGATCGGCCGAAAGCCTCGGCAGATCGACGCCGCAGGCACGCAGGGCGGCCAAAGCGGACGTGTTTTCAGTGAGCGCAAGCAGCAGGTGCTCGACGGTCATGAATTCGTGGCGCTGCTCACGGGCCTGCTTGTAGCAGTGCCCAATGGTGACTTCGAGATCCTTGCTGAACATACGGACCGTCTCCGATAGATGTGGGCGGCAGGGACCAGCCCCTTCGTCTTGCCGCATGAACACCAGATGGGGTAGCGCTTACATTTTTTCCATAGTGCACAACAGCGGATGCTGATTGGCCCGCGCGTACTCGTTGACCTGCGTCACCTTGGTTTCTGCCACTTCGCGAGTGAACACGCCGCACACGCCCTTGCCGCGGGTATGCACGTGGAGCATGACCTGCACGGCCCGCTCCTGGTCCATGCCGAAGAAACTGCGTAACACCTCGATCACGAAATCCATGGGGGTGAAGTCATCATTGAGCAAAACGACCTGGAAAAGGGGCGGTCTTGCCGTTTCCGGACGGACCGTCTCGACCGCCAGCCCGTGGCCGCGATCACTTTCCTGATCGTGTTCGTGTTCCTGGGACATTAATTGAGAACCTGTCGGTGCGCGATTCGATTATATACACCGGAATTCGACCGCCCTCCGGCTCGATTTCCACAGGTGATGGCACAATATGCCTTTTTCCAGAGCCAGCCCGATCACGACGCCCATGCCGCCGACACCTTCCCAGCCCGAAAACGTCTGGCGCCCCCGTGCCACGGTGGCGTGCGTGGTCGCCCGTGGCGACCGCTACCTGATCGTCGAGGAGGATGTCTTCGGCGAAGTGGCCTACAACCAGCCGGCCGGGCACCTCGATCCGGGCGAGAGCCTGCAGGCCGCGGCCATCCGCGAAACCCTGGAGGAAACGGGGCACACCATCGTCCTGGACCACTTCCTGGGCGTCTGGCAGTGGGCCAGCCCGGAACATGGCGAACAGGTGCTGCGCTTCGGTTTCGCGGGTCATGTGGAGTCATACGATGCGGACCGTCCCCTGGATGAGGGCATCCGTCGGGCGATATGGCTGCGCCGCGACGAAATAGAAGCCCTGGGGACCCGTCTGCGCAGTCCGCTGGTGCTCGAAACCATCGATGCCTGGCTGGACGGGCGCCGCCTGCCCCTGGATACCGTGAACTGCCGGTTGCCGGGCGTAGACGCGTGAAGGTGATCCTGGGCGTTTCCGGCGGCGTGGACTCCTCGGTCGCGGCCCTCCTGCTCCAGCAGGCGGGCCACGACGTGGAAGGCATGTTCATGCAGAACTGGGAAGAGGACGACCGCTCGGGCCCCTGCACCACCGACGACGACCGCCGGGACGCCGTGGCCGTCTGCGGCCGCCTGGGCATTCCGTTCCACGCAAGAAATTTCGCCGGCGAATACTGGGACGGCGTGTTCGCCTACTTCCTGGCCGAATACGCCGCGGGACGCACGCCGAACCCGGACGTGTTGTGCAACCGGGAAATCAAGTTCAAGACCTTCCTGGACCATGCCCAGGCCCTGGGCGCCGAGAAGATCGCCACCGGCCACTACGCGCGCGTGGATTACCGCGACGGCCGCTATCGCCTGCTTCGCGCCGTGGATGCCGCCAAGGACCAGAGCTACTTCCTGCATGCGCTGGGCCAGAAGCAACTCGGCGCCACGCTGTTTCCCGTGGGCGAGATCGAGAAACCGCTGGTCCGCCAGATGGCCCGCGATGCCGCGCTGCCGACGCACGCCAAGAAGGATTCCACGGGCATCTGCTTCATCGGCGAGCGCGATTTCCGGGCTTTCCTCTCGGGCTACCTGCCTGCCCGGCCGGGCGCCATGGTGGATCCCGAGGGACGTGTCATCGGCGAGCACCAGGGCGTGATGTACTACACACTGGGCCAGCGCAACGGCCTGGGCATCGGCGGCCGGGCGGATGCGCCGAACGAGCCCTGGTACGTGGTCGGCAAGGATGTGACTGCCAATACGCTCATCGTGGCCCAGGGCGGCGAGAACCGCTGGCTGCAGTCCACCCGCCTGAGCGCCGGCGACGCCACCTGGGTGGCGGGCGAGCCCCCGGCGGCGAGCTTCCGCTGCACGGCCAAGACCCGTTACCGCCAGGCGGATCAGGCCTGCCAGGTGGACGTGAGCGGCGCCAGCGTGCACGTGCGCTTCGACGATCCCCAGCGCGCGGTCACCCCCGGCCAGTCCGTCGTGTTCTACGACGATGAAACCTGCCTCGGCGGCGCCGTGATCGACGCCACCGATGCCATCTACGGCGGCCTGGCGTGAGCCGCGCCGTCTCCTTTTCCAGGCTTTGCGAATGAACGAAGAACGCGTGCTCGCCCTTGCGGGTGTTTTCCAGGGCGCCTCGCTGGCCCAGCAGCTGGCCACCGAGGGCCGCTGCGACGACGTGGCGTTCGAAGCGAGCATCGGCAGCGTGTTCCGCATCGATGCCGACTCGGTGGCTTCGGTGTACGGCGGGGTGGGCAAGGTGCGCCGTGGCCTGCGTACGCTGGTGTCCCAGTTCGAGGACGCCACCCGCGACGTCGCCGTCATGCGCATGGCGATCACCGTGCTGCGGCTGGAGCGCTCGCTGTCACGCAACCGCGCCCTGCTCGATCGCCTGCGCGAGGGCATCGTGGCCACGCAGCGGCAGGTGGAGCATTTCGGGATCGAGCATCCCAACGTGGCCGCCCGGCTGGCCGAGGTCTACGCCGGCACCCTGTCCACCCTGAAGCCCCGCGTCATGGTGACCGGCAACCCCACCCACCTGCAGCAGAAGGGCAACGTGGACCGGGTACGCGCCGCGTTGCTGGCGTCGGTACGCTCGGCCGTGCTCTACCACCAGATCGGCGGCCGGCAATGGCACCTGCTGATCTACCGCAAGCAATGCGCGATGCTGGCCCGCGGCCTGCTGACCGGATCGACGCTCGACGACGGGGGTTAAAAAGGCCATGTAGGAGCGCACGATGTGCGCGAAAAGCCAACGAAGCGGCGACGCGACATCCCACAACGCGTGCCGATCATTGGTCATGAGGGACCCGGATCGCGCACATCGTGCGCTCCTACTGGACGTAACAGGGTGGGGGTAGGAGCGCACGATGTGCGCGAAAAACCGACAGGGCGTCTAGCCCGTGGCGGCATCCAGCCCTGGGATGGTCCGCGCCAGCTCGCGTAGCAGGTCGCCGAAGCGGTCCAGGTCGTCGCGCCAGGGCGTGGCGCTGCGCCAGTAGAGGGCGATATGCCGGCCGGGTCGCGCGGCGTCCACGCCGGCCAGCACCACGTTGCGGATGGAGCCCAGGCGCTCGTGCGCCAGGATCGGCACCAGGGTGTAGCCGCCGCGCATGGCCACCAGGGTGGCCAGGCTTTCCAGGCTGACGTCCTGGATGCGCTCGGGTCGCGCCGCGCCGGCCATGCCCAGGTCGGACACGCCGTTGCCGTGGCTTTCCGCCATGAGGGTAGCTTCCGCCGCGTCCAGCTCGGTCAGGGCGATGGCGGCGCGTCCGGCCAGCGGATGCGCCGCGTTGAGCAGCAACTCATAGGGCTCGAAGAACAGCGGCGCCGATTCCAGCCCGGTGGCCGTGACGCTGGGCGGCGCCAGCACGGCATCCAGCTCGCCCTCGTGCAAGCGCCGCAGCAGGCCGCGTGGCTTGCCTTCGGAGATGGTCAGCCGCGCGCCCGGGAAGCGCTGCGGGAACGGCTCGATGAAATGGGGCAGCAGGTAGGGCCCGAGGGTGGAAGGCACGCCCAGCCGCAGTTCGCCACCGAAAGCGACATCGCCGGCGCGTGCCGCGTGCTCCAGGTGCTCGGCGGAGCCCAGCACCGCCTCGATGAAGCCCAGCAGGCGCTGTCCGCCTACGGTGGCCACCACACGGCGGCCGCCGCGCTCGAACAGGGGCGCGCCCAGGGCCTGCTCCACCTTCTGCACCTGGTGCGACAGGCCCGAGGGGCTGATGTGCATGGCCCGCGCGGCACCGGTGAAGCTGCCTTCCCGGGCCACGGCCTGGACCAGGGCGAGGTCGCGCAGCGACACCGACGAGAGGGCCATCGATATCATCGAACGCTGCGTGCCATCAAATACGTTTGCACCCATCCGCCTGCCGCTCCATCCTTTCGCCGCCGAATCATCGCCCGGCCATGCCCCGAAGCCCGCCATTCTAGCCCGACGCCAGAACCGTGGCGGTCGCACAGGGGCAGCGGACTGCGCGATAATCGACGCTTTGGCGGACGCCCTCGGGGGTTTCGCCGGCCTCCCCAGCTAAAGAACGTCACGCCAGGAGTACAGCATGAAAGACTCGTTCTCGGTACGAGACAGCATCGAAGTCAACGGCAAGCGGCACACCATCGCCAGCCTGGCCAAGTTCGGCGCGCAGCACGATATCAAGCGCCTGCCGTACTCCATGAAGATCCTGCTGGAAAACCTGCTCCGCCAGGAAGACGGCGTGAACGTCACCACCAAGGAAATCGAGGCGGTGGCCAAGTGGGATGCCAAGGCCGAGCCCGACACCGAGATCTCCTTCATGCCGGCGCGCGTGGTCCTGCAGGATTTCACCGGCGTTCCCTGCGTGGTCGACCTGGCCGCCATGCGCGACGCCGTCGCCAAGCTGGGCGGTGACCCGAACAAGATCAACCCGCTGGCGCCGGCCGAACTGGTCATCGACCACTCGGTGCAGGTCGACGCGTTCGGCTCGTCCAGCGCGCTGGAAGAGAACGTCGCGATCGAGTTCGAGCGCAACCAGGAGCGTTACTCGTTCCTGCGCTGGGGCCAGAAGGCCTTCAACAACTTCAAGGTCGTGCCGCCGCGCACGGGCATCGTCCACCAGGTCAACCTGGAGAACCTGGCCCGCGTCGTGTTCACCAATGAAGTGGACGGCGAGTCGTTCGCCTACCCGGATACCGTGTTCGGCACCGATTCGCACACCACGATGATCAACGGCATCGGCGTGCTGGGCTGGGGCGTGGGCGGCATCGAGGCCGAAGCGGCCATGCTCGGCCAGCCGTCGTCCATGCTGATCCCGCAGGTCGTCGGCTTCCGCCTGAAGGGCAAGCTGCCGGAAGGCGTCACCGCCACCGACCTCGTCCTCACCGTGACCCAGATGCTGCGCAAGCTCGGCGTCGTCGGCAAGTTCGTCGAGTTCTTCGGCAACGGCCTGCAGAACCTGCCGCTGGCCGATCGCGCCACCATCGCCAACATGGCGCCGGAATACGGCGCCACCTGCGGCATCTTCCCGATCGACCAGGAAGCACTGAACTACATGCGCCTGTCCGGCCGCGACGAGGCGCAGATCGCGCTGGTCGAGACCTACGCCAAGGCGCAGAACCTCTGGCACGACGCCGACACGCCGGAAGCCGAGTTCACCACCGTGCTCGAGCTCGACCTCGCCGACGTCCGCCCGTCGCTCGCCGGCCCGAAGCGTCCGCAGGATCGCGTGCTGCTGGAAGGCGTGCAGCAGAGCTTCCTCGACGTGGTCGGCTCGCTCACCGCCAACCGCAAGCCGAAGAGCCACGGCGAAGCCAGCTTCAGCAATGAAGGCGGCGGCACCGCGGTCGGCAACGAAGCCAACAACGTCGGTGAAGACGGCGGCGTGCTGGTCGAGAAGGACGGCACCTCGTTCCGCATCAACGACGGCTCGGTGGTCATCGCCGCGATCACCTCGTGCACCAACACCTCCAACCCGGCCGTCATGCTCGCCGCCGGCCTGCTGGCAAAGAAGGCCGCCGCGCGTGGCCTCACCTCCAAGCCCTGGGTCAAGCCCTCGCTCGGGCCGGGCTCGCTCGTGGTCACCGAATACCTGAAGAAGACCGGCCTGCTCGCGGAGCTGGAGAAGGTCAACTTCTACGTGGTCGGCTACGGCTGCACCACCTGCATCGGCAACTCCGGCCCGCTGCCGGCCGAGATCAGCAAGGGTATCGCCGAGGGCGACCTCGCCGTGGCGTCGGTGCTGTCGGGTAACCGCAACTTCGAAGGCCGCGTCCACCCGGAAGTGAAGATGAACTACCTGGCCTCGCCGCCGCTGGTGGTCGCCTACGCGCTGGCCGGCACGCTCAACATCGACCTGACCAAGGATCCGATCGCCAACGGCAGCGACGGCCAGCCCGTGTACCTGAAGGACATCTGGCCGAGTAACCAGGAAATCTCCGACGCCATCGCGGGTGCGATCAACCCGCAGATGTTCAAGGACAGCTACGCCGACGTCTTCAAGGGCGACAGCCGCTGGAACCAGATCGCCTCGCCGGATGGCCAGACGTACGCCTGGGACGATTCGACCTACATCAAGAACCCGCCCTACTTCGACGGCATGTCCGCCGAGGCCGGCACCATCGAGGACATCCACGGTGCCCGCGCCATGGGTATCTTCGGCGACTCGATCACCACCGACCACATCTCGCCGGCCGGCTCGATCAAGAAGGACAGCCCGGCGGGCCGCTTCCTGATCTCGCGTGGCGTCGAGCCGAAGGACTTCAACTCCTACGGCTCGCGTCGCGGCAACGACGACGTGATGGTGCGCGGCACGTTCGCCAACATCCGCATCAAGAACCTGATGCTGGACGGCGTCGAGGGTGGCTTCACCAAGTACATCCCGACCGGCGAAGAGATGGCGATCTACGACGCCGCCATGAAGTACAAGGCCGACGGCACGCCGCTGGTGGTCTTGGCCGGCAAGGAATACGGCACCGGCTCCTCGCGTGACTGGGCGGCCAAGGGCACCCTGCTGCTCGGCGTCAAGGCGGTGATCACCGAGAGCTTCGAGCGCATCCACCGCTCGAACCTGGTCGGCATGGGCGTGCTGCCCTGCCAGTTCCAGGAAGGCGAGAACGCGCAGACGCTGGGCCTGAAGGGCGACGAAGTGTTCGACATCACCGGCCTCAACGGCGGCGAGTCGAAGACCGCGACGGTCAAGGCCACGCGCCCGGACGGCTCGGTCAAGGAGTTCACCGTGAAGGTGCTGCTGCTGACCCCGAAGGAGCGCGAGTTCTTCCGCCACGGCGGCATCCTGCAGTACGTGCTGCGCCAGCTGGCAAAGGCGGCCTGAGGGTTTTCTAGCCCGATCGGCATGTAAAAAACGCATCGCCCACATCGTGGGCTCCTACAGGGACGCCGTATGGCACCGTGTAGGAGCCCACGATGTGGGCGATGTCGTTTAAACCGTATGACCACCACGACATGGGCGACCCCATCCACGCCACGCCCACGTAGGAGGCCACGATGTCGGCGATCCCCGCCACGCCACACACCACGACGTGGCCCAACGCAACGCGCCCGACGACGCCGTCTCCCCGCCTGTTTCACGTTGCATTGCGGCTTGCCGCTATACGCAGGCGTATGCTCCAATGCCGCGATCGTACGACGATTGCCGTGCGTCACGTCACACTACGGAGCCCGTCCGATCCATGAGCATTGAGCGTCCCTGGCTTGCCCACTACCCGGCCGGTGTCCCGGCCGAGGTCGACATCGACGGTTACTCCTCGGTCGCTGCCGTTTTCGAAGAATCCTTTAAGAAATTTCGTGACCGCCCCGCGTTCTCGAACTTCGGCAAGGTCCTGACCTACGGGCAGCTCGACGAACTCTCCGCGGCCTTCGCAGGCTTTCTCTCCGGCGAGATGGGTCTGAAGCAGGGCGACCGCATCGCCATCATGCTGCCCAATCTCCTGCAGTACCCCATCGCCCTGTTCGGTGCGTTGCGCCTCGGCCTCACGGTGGTCAACACCAATCCGCTGTACACCGCGCGGGAACTGCACCACCAGTTGGAAGACTCCGGTGCCAAGGCGCTGGTCGTGCTGGACAACTTCGCCGCCACCGCGCAGCACGCGCTGGACGGCACCAAGGTACAGAAGGTGATCACCACGGCCGTGGGCGACATGGTCGGCTTCCCCAAGGGCAACATCATCAATTTCGTGGTGAAGAGCGTCCGCAAGGAAGTGCCGCCCTTCCGCATCCCGCAGGCCATCCGCTTCAAGGATGCGCTGGCCAGGGGCAAGGCGCATGCGCTGCCTGCCGTCACGATCAAGCCGGACGACCTGGCATTCCTGCAGTACACCGGCGGCACTACCGGCGTGGCCAAGGGCGCGATGCTCACCCACCGCAACATGGTCGCCAACATGCTGCAGACGCGCCCGTGGGTGGCCGGCTTCGCCAAACTCGGCGAAGAAACGGTGATCACCGCGCTGCCGCTGTACCACATCTTTTCGCTCACGGTGAACTGCCTGATCTTCGCCAGCCTGGGCGGCCTGAACCACCTGATCACCAACCCGCGCGACATGAAGGGCTTCGTCAAGGAACTGCGCAAGACGAAGTTCACCGCGATCACCGGCGTCAACACGCTGTTCAACGGCCTGCTCAACACGCCGGGTTTCGACCAGGTCGATTTTTCGCACCTGCACCTGGCCATGGCCGGCGGCATGGCCTTGCAACGCTCCGTGGCCGATCGCTGGCAGAAGGTCACCGGGCGCGTCATCATCGAAGGCTACGGCCTGACGGAAACCTCCCCCGTCGCGTTCGCCAACCGCGTGGACGTGACCGGCTACACCGGCGCCATCGGTTACCCCATCCCTAATACCGACGCCCAGATCCGTGGCGAAGACGACCGCGTGCTGCCCGTGGGCGAGGCTGGCGAGCTCTGCATCAAGGGCCCGCAGGTGATGAAGGGCTACTGGAACCAGGTCGAGGAAACCAGCAAGGCGATCGACGCCGACGGCTGGCTGCGTACCGGCGATATCGCCAAGATGGACGAGAACGGCCAGGCCTTCATCGTCGACCGCAAGAAGGACATGATCCTGGTCTCGGGCTTCAACGTGTACCCGAACGAGATCGAGGACATCGTCGCCCGCCACCCCGGCGTCAATGAGGTGGCCGCCGTCGGCATCGACGACGAGCACTCGGGCGAGGTGGTGAAGCTGTTCGTGGTCCGCAAGGACCCGTCGCTGACCGAGGAAGCCCTGCGCGAGTATTGCCGGGAAAACCTCACCGGCTACAAGCGTCCCAAGCAGATCGAGTTCCGCGACGCCCTGCCGAAGACGAACGTCGGCAAGATCCTTCGCCGCGAACTGCGCGACGAGGATCGCCGCAAGCGCGCCAAGGCCTGACCCGGCAAGCGTTCGCGCGCGAACCGACCAACGGCGACGGCAACCGTAAACGCAAACGCCATGCGTAGGAGCGCACGCACGTGCGCGAACCCTAAACATCGCTATGGCCAATGAGGCGGTGCACGGCATCCGTGCGAGCGTTTCCGGGCGTCGGAAGAAATGATGGTGCGCCAGAAGAGCGAATGCCGGGTTCACGGAAGCGCTCGCCTGTTTGGGGCGGAGGGCTTCATTCGCGTCGGCGGAGGTTGAGGGGTCGCGCACATCGTGCGCTCCTACACCTTTGTTTTGGCGGGCGCGTGCGTTTCGAGGAGGGGGGCTTGTGACGTATTACGAGTCCTGCCAGGCCTCGAGGGTGTCGGCATAGCCACCCAGCAGTTCCCATAGCGCGGCTTGCTTGTCTTCGGGAATCAGGGTGTATTCCAGGCCAATCTGGCGGGCGGACACGCGCGCGACGCTGGCTTCCATGTGGATGTGCAGGTCGTGGCCGAAGATCATGTCCAGGACCCAGGTCTGGCCGGGCTCGCCGCGCCAGCCGAGCGGGCGGCGCAGCAAGGCGCCCGTGGCAGAGATATCCACGAGGTCGGTGGGGTGCGCTTCGCCGCCACGGCTCATCAGCACGGCACTGTGCACTTTCATGCGCGCGTGGCGGTAACGCATTCCTTCCTTGTCAGACGACATCTGCCTTTGGGTCCATACCGGTTCAACGTTCGTGCTTGTGGCGATTTGCATGGTCACACCTCGACCGACTTACCTTTCGTGTCACAAACGGACACATTAGCGCAGTCGGAGGTTCCGCTCCTTAACGTAAGCGTTCATTCGCTGCCACGCGTTTTAAGCACACCCGCACGTACCAGCGCCCCGGCGCCGAAGCGCCCGTTGATCAGATCCTGCACGCCATCGGACGGTTTTTTCGTTGCGGGCGCCGCGAACATGTCCTGCTGCTCGTCGCCGCGCCGCGCGTCAAAACCCGAAAGCGTCACCCCCAGCAGCCGCAATCGCGGTCGCGGATGCTGGTTCCACCAGACATGAAGCAAGCGACGTGCCACTTCGAAGATATCGGGCGTAGCGTTGCCGGGAACGGGCAACTGGGCCTGGCGGCTATGGGTCAGGAAGGGTGGTTCGCGGAGCTTGACCGATACCGTACGCGCCTGCACGGCACGGCTGCGTGCACGCGCGCCGACCCGCTCGCACTGGCGCAGCAGCCAGGCCTCGGCGATGCCCAGGTCCTCCACGTCGTACTCGAAGGTCCACTCCGCGCCGATCGACACCTCAGGCGCGTCGGTAACCACCGGGCGGCGATCCTCGCCCCGGCAAAGCTGGCGCAGCTGGGCGGCATGGCGCTCCCCCACGGCCTTGTTCAGGCGCCAGGCATCCGCGTGCACCAGGTCGCCGATGGTACGGATGCCGACCCGCTGCAAGGCCTCCTCGGCCACCTTGCCGACCGTCCACATGCGCCCGATGGGGAGCGGGTCGAGATAACCACGCACCTGGTCCGGCGGGATAACCAGGAACCCGTCGGGCTTGGACAGCTCGCTGGCCAGCTTGGCCAGCAGCTTGTTGTGGGCCATGCCCACCGAAGCATTGAGGCCGGTGCGGGCCCGGATCGCCTCCTTGACCCGGCGCCCGATCGCTTCGATGGAAGCGAACAGCCTCAGGCTGGCGGTCACGTCGAGGAAGGCCTCGTCGAGCGACAGGCCTTCGATCATCGGGGTGACCTCGGCGAACACCCCGAACACGATCCGGGATATCTCCGTGTAGCGCGCATGGCGCGGGTAGATGTAGATCCCATGCGGGCAGCGGCGGCGCGCCTCGGCCGTGGCCATGGCCGAGCGCACGCCGTAGGTACGGGCCTGGTAGTTGGCCGTGGACACCACGCCGCGCCGCCCGAGACCGGCCACGATGACCGGCTTGCCCACGAGACTGGGGTCGTCCAGCTCCTCGACGGACGCGTAGAAGGCGTCCATGTCGACGTGGATGATCGCGCGGTCGGCGGGTTGCATTCGCCCATTGTGCCAAAACCGCGGAGTGCCCGGCGCATGGCCCCGCTGGACTTGCGCGGACACAGGCGATACCCTGTGTCCATTCGGGTGAACTTATTCGGGCGTCATGCCCTCCCCGGTCCGTCTTCTGGACCGGCAGCAGACAGCTTCCGACGATTCTTCACAGGCGGTGACCCTCCTGGGGTGTCCAGCGGCAAGGCCTTTCGCTCGTCGGCGACGATGCGTGGCATGCCGGACGAGGCGGCGGTATGGCCGCCGGACGGCATCGATTGTTGCGTTCCCGGTCGCACTCGCGACCCTTCTGACGTGTGCCGATGACTAACGAGACAATCGACGTCCAGGTGGTCGAAAACATGCCGGGTGCCTTCGCGGGCATTCCGCAGCAACAGGAAATGCCCCTTGCGCTGGTGCGCGGGCAACCCGTGCTGCACATGCCCCAGGACCTGTACATCCCACCGGACGCGCTCGAGGTCATCCTCGAATCGTTCGAAGGTCCGCTGGACCTGCTGCTTTACCTGATCCGCCGGCAGAACCTGGACATCCTCGACATCCCCGTCGCCGAAATCACCCGGCAGTACATGGATTACATCGAGATGATGCGCGAGGTGATGCGCCTGGAGCTGGCGGCGGAATACCTGCTGATGGCCGCCATCCTCGCGGAGATCAAATCGCGGCTGCTGCTGCCGAGACCTCCCGCGGAAGAAGGCCTGGAAGACGACCCCCGTGCCGAACTGGTCCGGCGGTTGCAGGAGTACGAACGCTTCAAGAGGGCCGCGGCGGATATCGACGAGCTGCCCCGGCTGGAACGCGACACGGCGGTGGTCCACGCCTTCGTCGGCGAGCACACCGTGGTCCGGGTGCCGCCGCCGCTGGACCTGAAGGAGATGCTGCTGGCGCTCAAGGACGTGCTGGGACGCGCCGACCTGTTCACGCACCATGCGATCCAGCGCGAGCCGCTCAGCGTCCGCCAGCGCATGGGCGACCTGCTCGGCACGCTGAGCGAAGGTGGCGGTTTCCGCCGGTTCGAAACGCTGTTCGACGTCAGCGAAGGCCGGCTCGGCGTGGTGGTTACCTTCCTGGCCATGCTCGAGCTCGCCAAGGAAATGCTCATCGAGATCGTTCAGGAGGAGGCCCTCGGGCCGATCTACCTGAAGACGAAGGTACAGACGGAGGCCGCGCGCGAAGAAGCGCTCGCCTGACCCAAGCAAGCACCCGAAGGCCTATGCAACCCGAACAACTCAAACCCATCGTGGAAGCGGCGCTACTCGCGTCGACCCAGCCGATGACGGTCGCGCAGTTGAAGGCGATCTTCGCCGAAGAGGATGAAGTCACCGACGACGACCTGGTCGTCGCCCTGGCCTCCCTGACGCACGATACCGACGGTCGCGGTGTGGAACTGAAGGAAGTGGCCACCGGCTGGCGCTACCAGGTCCGCCGTGATGTGCATCCCTGGGTCTCGCGGATGTGGGCCGAAAAGCCCAGCCGCTATTCGCGCGCCCTGCTCGAGACCCTGGCGCTGATCGCCTACCGCCAGCCCATCACCCGTCCGGAGATCGAACAGATCCGTGGCGTGGTGGTGTCCTCGAATATCATCAAGACCCTGGAAGAACGCGAGTGGATCCGTGTCGTCGGCCACCGCGACGTACCCGGCAAGCCCGCCCTGTTCGGCACCACCCGGCTGTTCCTCGATTACTTCAACCTGAAATCGCTGGACGCCCTGCCCCCGCTTTCCGAGATCCGCGACCTGGAGGAGCTCAACCCGCAGCTTCGCCTGGGCGACGCGGACGGCGTTCCCGCCAAGGCGTCCCTGCCGACCGATCTTCCGGTCGACGTGGACGACGAAGACCCGACGCCCGCCCCACCTGCCGATGATGTCGAGGCCGAGGCCCCGACGATCGAAGACACCGCCACGGAGACCGCGCCCGACGAGGGCGACGACATCGACGTGGCGAACCACCTGCCTGCCGGCGACGATGACGTCGCCGCGGCTTCCCCCACTGCCGACGAGGCAGAGAACCCCGAAGGCGACGTCGTCGACGACGCCCGCAAAGATACCGAGGAGTCACGCGCATGAATGCGCCGCAACGTTCCGTACTCAGTTTGAAGCGCGGTGAGAACCGCACCGAAGAAGGCCCGCAGCTCGAAGAGCGCCTGCACAAGGTCCTGGCCAACGCCGGCCTCGGCTCCCGCCGCATGCTCGAGCAGCGCATCCAGGCCGGTGAGGTCGAGGTCAACGGCACCGTCGCCACCATCGGCGCCAGCGTGCATGCCGGCGATCGCGTGACGATCGACGGCAAGCAGTTCGTCGTCGCCACCGACAACCGCAACGACGCCGAAGTGCTGGTCTACCACAAGCCGGAAGGCGTGGTGACCACGCGCGACGACACCGAAGGTCGCCCCACCGTGTTCGAACAGCTGCCGCGCCTGAAGGGTGCGCGCTGGGTGGCCGTGGGTCGCCTGGACATCAACACGACCGGCCTGCTGCTGCTCACCACGGATGGCGAACTGGCCAACGCGCTGATGCATCCCAAGAGCGGGCTCGAGCGCGAATACCTCTGCCGCGTGCACGGCGAAGTGCCCGACGAGACCATCGAGCGCCTGAAGGCCGGCGTCGAACTGGAAGACGGCCCCGCCCGCTTCGACGAGATCGCCACGATCAGCCGCGGTGGCAGCCATAGCTGGTTCCGCGTGACCATCCGCGAGGGTCGCAACCGCGAAGTCCGCCGCCTGTGGGATTTCGCCGGCTTCCTCGTCAGCCGCCTCAAGCGCATCCGCTACGGCACCGTCGAGCTGCCGCGCGCGCTGCGCCGCGGCGACTGCGAATCGCTGGACGAAACCGCCATCAAGGAACTGCGCGAGCGGTCCGGCCTGGGCGCTCCCGCGCCGGTGCTGACGCTGAGCGCCGTGGTGCACCAGCGCCGCGCGCCGCGCCATGTCACCGAATACAAGCCGAACGCCGGTGGCGCCAGCGCCTGGAGCTCGGGCCGTCACGACGAAGCCCGTGAGCTGACCGCGTTCGATCGCCTGCGCGACGACAACCCGCGCGGCGGCCGTGGTGGTCGTGCGGGCGGCGGCGGTGCCGGCGGCCGTGGCGGTCAGGGCGGCGCCCCGCGTCGCGAGGTCAACGGCAACGTGGCGCGTCCGGAACGCGGTGGCAATGCCGCCGGCGGCGCGCAGCGCAAGCGTCGTGTCGCACCGGGCCAGGAACTGCCGGGCGTGCGCACCTGGTTCGCGGGCGACTCGCGTACCGGCGGCGGCAATGCAGGCAATGCAACGGGCAACGGCGCGGGCAACCGTGGGCCGCGTCCGGCCGGCCGCAGCGGTGGCAACACCGGTAACGCGGGCGCTGGTGGCGGCTACGGCAATACCGGCAGCAGTGGCGGGTATGGCAACCGCGCCGCGGGCACCGGTGGCAATCGCGCCGCCGGCCCGGGCGGCAATCGTGCGGCCGGTCCGAGTGGCAACCGTGCCGCCGGTCCCGCCCGCGACGGCAACCGCGCCGCCCCGGGTGGCGGCGGTGGCGCACGCTTCGAAGGCGGCGGCAATCGTGGCGGTCGTCCCGGTGGCGGCGGCAACGCCGGTAACCGTGCAGGCGGCGGTGGCGGTGGCGGTGGCAATCGCGCCGGTGGCGGTCCGCGTGCGGGCGGCGGTGGCGGCGGCAACCGTGGCCCGCGTCCGGGCGGCGGCGGCGGTGGCAATCGCGGCGGCGGTGCCGGTGGCGGCAACCGCAGCGGTAACCGGTAACCAACGAAACCGGCGTCTACGAACGAACCTGTGTAGGAGCGCACGATGTGCGCGATGGGGGGATACGTCGGCGATGGGGGGTGCCTCATCGCCGCTTCGTTGGCTTTTCGCGCACATCGTGCGCTCCTACACCGTTACGGTCGTGGTGACGGTCAGCGGTGGCGGGCGGCCAGCTTGGCCGCTATCGCATCGAAGCCGATGCCCCGGGCACGTAGCACCACCATCAGGTGGAAAACCAGGTCGGCGGCTTCGCCGATCAATGCGTCGTCGTCTTCGGCGACCGCCGCGAGGGCCGTCTCGACGCCCTCCTCGCCCACTTTCTGCGCCATCCGGCGGATGCCGCCTTCGAACAGCGTCGTCGTGTAGCTGCCTTCCGGCCGCTCCGCGTGGCGTGAGGCGACCAGGGCATCCAGTTCGCCGAGAAACCCCAGCGACGGCGCCACATCGTTGCCGAAGCAGCTGGTCGTGCCGGTGTGACAGGTCGGACCGGCCGGGATCGCCTGCACCAACAAGGTGTCGGCGTCGCAATCGATCCGGAGATCGACCAGCGTCAACGTGTCGCCGGAGGTTTCGCCCTTGGTCCACAGGCGCTGCTTGCTGCGGCTGAAGAACGTGACCAGGCCGAGCTCGCGTGTCTTCGCCAGCGCGACTTCGTCCATGTAGCCCAGCATCAATACCTCGCCCGTGCGCGAATGCTGCACGATGGCCGGCAGCAAACCGTTGCCCTTGGCGAAATCGGGTGTCGTCATCTCACTCATCGTCCTACCTCGACACTCATCGTCTGACGCGACGCTCATAGTCTTACCTCGATGCCCTGCGCACGCAGTTCGCGTTTCAGGGCGGGAATGCCGATGTCGCCACTGTGGAACACGCTGGCGGCCAGCGCCGCGTCCACGTCCGCCACACGGAACACCTCGGTGAAATGTGCTGGCGTACCGGCACCGCCGGACGCGACCAGCGGCACGCGGCTGAGGGCACGCGCGGCGCTGAGCTGTTCGATGTCGTAACCACGGCGCACGCCATCGGTGCCCATACAGTTGAGCACGATCTCACCCGCACCCAGCGCCTGCACTTCCTCGATCCAGTCGAGCGTGCGCTTGCGCAGCGCCTTAGTGCGCGAAGGATCGCCGGTGTACTGGCGCACGCGCCACTCACCGTCGTCGTCACGCAGGCTGTCCACGCCGACCACCACGCACTGCACGCCGAACGCGTCGGCGATCTCGGCAACGAGCGCCGGGCGTTCCAGCGCAGGCGAGTTGATCGAGATCTTGTCGGCACCCGCGTGCAATACCTCGCGCGCGTCGTCGACGCTGCGGATGCCGCCGGCGACGCAGAACGGGATGTCGATCTCGCGCGCCACGCGCTCGACCCAGTCGCGGTCGACGCGGCGACCCTCGGGACTGGCCGTGATGTCGTAGAACACCAGTTCGTCGGCGCCTTCGTCGCGGTAGCGCAAGGCCAGCTCGACGATCTCGCCGACCACCACGTGGTCGCGAAAGCGCACGCCCTTCACCACCTGGCCGTCGCGCACGTCCAGGCATGGAACGATGCGGCGGCTCAGCATGACGCACTCGCCTTGTCGGCCACGGCGAAGGCGTCGGGAAGCGCGAAGGCGCCCTCGAGCAACGCGCGACCGAGGATCACCCCGGCTACGCCCTGCAACGCCAGCGTGGCGATATCGTCCAGCGAGCGCACGCCGCCGGACGCCTGCACGTCGAGGCCCGGCGCCAGCGTGGCCAGGTGACGATAGAGGGCGAGGTTCGGACCGGTCATGGTGCCGTCGCGGTCGATGTCGGTGCAGAGCAGGTGACGCGCGCCTGCCGTCTGGTACCACGGCACCAGGTCGTCCAGGGTGCGCTCTTCGTCGGCGGTCCAGCCCGCGCTGGGCAGTTTCCAGAGACCGTCACGGAAACGCGTGTCGAGGGCGAGCACGATGCGATCGGCACCGTAGCGACCGATCCACGCGGCCACGGTCTCCGGGTCGCGCATCGCCACGCTGCCGACCACCACGCGCTGCACGCCGGCGTCCAGCAGGCGACGCACACCGCCCTCGTCGCGCACGCCGCCGCCGGCCTGCACTTTCAATCGTCCGCTGGAAGCAATGCCAGCGAGTGTGGAAAGGTTTTCGAAGCGACCGGTACGCGCACCGTCGAGGTCGACGACGTGCAGCCAACCGGCCCCCTCGTCGGCATACCGTGCAGCCAGCGCCTCGGGTTCGAACGCGAAGGTGGTCTGCTGCGCGTAATCGCCTTTGTACAGGCGCACGACCTTGCCTTCGCGCAGGTCGATCGCGGGAATGGGTAACGTCATAGCGAGAGAAAATTCCGCAGGAGTTGAGCGCCGACACCCGCCGAACGCTCGGGGTGGAACTGCATGCCCATGAAGTTGCCGGACGCGACGACGGCGGAGAACGGCAGGCCGTGCTCGCTGGACGCCAGCGTGTGGTCACCCGTGGGGACGGCATAGCTGTGGACGAAATAAGCGGCGTCGCCTTCGCGCAGGCCATCGGTGAGGCGGTGGCCGCGGGTCGCGCGCAGGGTGTTCCACCCCATGTGCGGCACGCGCAGGCCCGGCTGCTCGTCGAAGCGCCGCACCGTGGCCGGGATCACGCCCAGGCATTCGGTATCGCCCTCTTCCGAACGCGCGCAGAGCAACTGCATGCCGAGGCAGACGCCGAGCACCGGCTGGGTCAGGCCGCGCATCACCTCGACCAGACCGGCCTCGCGCAACCTGCGCATGCCGGGCGCGGCGGCACCCACACCGGGCAGGATCACATGCGTGGCGGCGCGAATGCGGTCGGCGTCCGAGGTCAGCGCCGCGTCCGTACCCAGGCGCTGCAGCGCGTAACGCACCGAGCCGATATTCGTACCGCCCGCGTCGACCAGGACCACGCGCATCACAGGCTTCCTTTCGTGCTGGGCAGTTCCGACCCCTCGCGGCGGATGGCCTGGCGCAGCGTACGGGCGACGACCTTGAAGCAGCCTTCGACCATGTGGTGCGCGTTGTCGCCGTGCACCGTGAGGTGCAGGTTGGCGCCCAGCGTCTCGCACAGCGAACGGAAGAAATGCGGCACCAGTTCGGTCGGTATGTCGCCGACGCGCTCACGCGGGAACTGGCCGTCGAAGACGAAATACGGACGACCCGAAAGATCCAGTTCCGCACGCGCCGCGCTCTCGTCCATCGGCAACGCGAAACCGTAGCGGCCGATGCCACGCTTGTCGCCGAGCGCCTGTTTCAGGGCCTGGCCCAGCGCCAGCGCGGAGTCCTCGATGGTGTGGTGCTCGTCGATGTGCGTATCGCCGTCGCAGCGCAGTTGCAGGGCGAAGCCGCCATGCTTGCCGATCTGCTCGAGCATGTGGTCGAAGAAGCCCAGGCCGGTGTGCACGACGGGATCGGCGACGCGGTCGAGATCGACGGCGACGGTGATGGACGTCTCCTTCGTCTTGCGTACCACCTCGGCGGTGCGCGGGGCATCGAGCAAGGCATGGACCAGTTCGGCCCAGGTGATGCCTTCCGGCCCGACGCGGAAGCCACGCACCCCCATGTTCGCGGCAAAGGCCAGGTCGGTCTCGCGGTCGCCGACCATGGCCGACTGCGCCCGGCTCCAGCCGTCGTCGGCGAGCCAGTGGCGCGCGAGGCCGACGCCCGGCTTGCGCGTGTCGCAGTGCTCGTGCGGAAAGCTGCGGTCGATCAGCTGTTCGCGGAAGGTGATGCCCTGCGAGGCGAGGATACGCAGCAGCAAGGCATGCGGGCCGTCGAAGGTTTCCTGCGGGAACGACGGCGTGCCCAGGCCATCCTGGTTGGTGACCATGACCAGCTCGTAGCCGGCGGCCACGCAACGCTGCAACGCGGCGATCACGCCCGGCAGCAATGCCAGCTTCTCGTAGCTGTCGATCTGCTGGTCGGCCGGCTCCTCGATCAGGCAGCCGTCGCGGTCGACGAAAAGGATCTTGCGGCTCATGCTCCTGCCCTCAGCACCGCGAGCACGCGGTCGTTCTCGTTGCCCGTGCCCACCGTGATACGCAAGGCATCGCCCAGGCCGGGATACTTCGTGATGTCACGCACCACCACGCCGGCGGCGAGCAGGCGGCGATAGGTACCGGCCGCATCGTCGAAACGGACGGCCAGGAAATTGGCGTGCGAAGGCAGCACCGCGCGAACGCCCGGCTGCTTCGCCAGCTCGACCACCATGCGCGCGCGCTCGTTGAGCACCTCGTGCACGTGATGCCGCTGCAGGCGGCGCCCTTCGTAGGACACCGCACCCAGCGCGGCGTCCACGCACGGCGACGGCAGCGGGTACGGCGGGATGATCCGGCGCAGCAGCGCGATCACCTCTTCCCGCGCGACCAGCGTACCGATGCGTGCGCCAGCCAGCGACCAGGCCTTGGACAGCGTACGCAGGACGGCGACATGGTCGTACGCGTCGATCAGTCCCACCGCGCTGCGCGTGCCGCTGAATTCGAGATACGCCTCGTCGACCACGAGCACCGCCCTGCCCTGCAACGCGTGCGCGATGCGCTCGATGGTGGGCAGATCCACCAGGTTGCCGGTGGGGTTGTTCGGTGAGCACACGTAGACGAGCTTCGTGGCGTCGGTGACGGCGGCGAGCAGCGTGTCGGCATCCAGCGCACCGTCGGCCGGCAAGGGCGACTCGATAACGGTCGCCCCTTGGATACGTGCGCACACGGCGTACATGCCGAACGTGGGCGGCGACACCAGGACGGCGTCCTGCCCGGCGCGGCAGAACGCGCGGGTGAGCAGGTCGATGGCTTCGTCGCTGCCGCGGGTCACCAGCACGCGCTCGCTCACGCTGCCGTACAACTCGGCCAGCGTGTCGACGAGGCCGCGCGGCTGCGGGTCGGGATAGCGATTGAGGCCTTCACCGCCGGGGATGTTCGGCGAACGCGAGGATTCGTTGGCATTGAGCAGCACCGTACCGCCCTGCGCTTCCATGCGTGCGCTGGAGTAAGGCGCGAGGGCGCGGATATCCGCGCGGGCAAGATCGAGCACGCTCATGCGGCGGCCTCCATGGCGGCGAGGCGCAGGGTGACCGCACGGCGGTGTGCTTCCAGTTGCTCGGCTTCCGCCAGCGTCGCCGCGCACGGACCGATGGCACGCAGGCCCTCGGCGGTGGCTTCCTGCACGGTCACCTGCTTCTGGAAGCTGGCCACCGACACGCCGCTGTAGCTGCGCGCGTAGCCATAGGTCGGCAGGACATGGTTGCTGCCGCTGCAATAGTCACCCAGGGATTCGGGCGTCCATTCACCCAGGAACACCGAGCCGGCGGACTCCACCTCGGCGAGCAACGCGCGCGGGTCGGCCGTCTGGATGATGAGATGCTCCGGCGCGTAGCGGTTGCTGACCTCGATCGCCTCGGCCAGGTCGGCAACGAGGACGAGTCGGCTCTCCGACAACGCCACGGCGGCGACCTCGGCACGCGGCAGTTCGCGGCGCTGGCGCTCCACTTCCACTTCGACCCGATCGAGCAGGTCGGCCGACGGGCTGACCAGCAGCACCTGGGAATCCGGCCCATGCTCGGCCTGCGAGAGCAGGTCGGCGGCGATGAAAGACGGATTGGCCTCGGCGTCGGCGACCACCAGCACTTCCGACGGACCGGCCGGCATGTCGATGGCGGCGCCGGCGGGATCGCCGGCCACCTGCAGCTTGGCTTCGGTAACCCAGGCGTTGCCTGGCCCGAACAGCTTGTCGCAACGCGGCACCGAGGCGGTGCCGTAGGCCATCGCGGCGATCGCCTGCGCGCCACCCAGCTTGAACACACGATGCACGCCCGTCGCACGCGCCGCGAACAGCACCGCATCGTCGCAGCGTCCGTTCGCCTGCACCGGCGTACACAGCACCACCTCGCGGCAACCGGCGATGGCCGCGGGCACGCCCAGCATGATCGCCGTGGAGGGCAGCGGTGCACCACCGGCCGGCACGTACAGACCCACGCGACGGATGGGCCGGAGCACGCGCTCCACGCGGACACCCGGTGCGGTATCGACCGCGACCTCGGTAGGCGCGGCGGCGCGATGGAAGCGCTCGACACGGCCGGCCGCCTCGCGCACGGCGGCTTTCAGCGCCGGTGCAAGGCGCGCCTCGGCGGCGTCGAATTCCGCGTCGGTGACCGCGAGGTCGTCGAGGGAGGTGCCGTCGTAGCGCGCGGTGAGTTCGCGCAGGGCCACGTCGCCCCGTACACGGACGTCGGCCACGATGGCTTCCACGCCCTGGCGCAGGTCGGCGGCGCGCGATTGCATGGGACGCGCCAGCGCGGCGTTACGCGCGGTGTCGTCGAGGGAGGTCCAGTCGATCCGTTTCATGCCAGCATCTTCTCCACCGGCAGCACCAGCATGTCGCGGGCACCGGCGCGTTTCATGTCTTCCAGCTGGCGCCAGCTCACCGAGCCGGCGCACAGCGCCTGCAACACCACCTGGTCGGGTGCGCCGTCCACCGGGGTCAAGGTCGGCACCGGCGTACCGGGCAGCAGCCGGGTGATCTCCGCCAGCGCCGCGCGCGGCGCCTGCATCAGGATCAGGCGCGAGTCGCGCACCTGGATCACACCGTCCAGGCGGCGCAGCAGCAGTTCGGCGATCTCGCCGCGTTCGTCCAGCGGCAGTTCCGCATGGCCGGCCAGCACGGCTTCGCTCTCGATCACCACGGCCACTTCGCGCAGCTGGTTGGCGACCAGCGTGGCGCCGCTGGAGACCAGGTCGCAGATGGCGTCGGCAGTACCCAGGCGCGGCGCGATTTCCACCGAGCCGTTGAGCATGAACACGGTGGCGTCGATGCCATGCGTGCGCAGCCATTCGCCGGTGAGGCCGGGGTACGACGTGGCGATGCGCTGCCCGGCGAGCTGCGCTGGGCTCTCGTAGGTGTCGTCCTGGGGCACGGCGATGGACAGCCGGCAGTGGCCGAAGCCCAGCGAGCGCAGTTCGTCGATGCCAGTGCCGGCCGCCGGGTTGGACAGCTGGAACTCGCGCAGCACGTTGCGGCCGACGATGCCCAGGTCACACACGCCCTCGGCGATCAGGCCGGGGATGTCGTCGTCACGGACCAGGAGCAGGTCCACCGGCTCGCCCTCGCCGAAGCAGAACAGCTTGTCGCGGCTCTGGCGGAACTTGAGCCCGCAGCGGGCTAGCAGGTCCTGGGCGGGCTCCGTGAGCCGCCCCGATTTCTGCATGGCGATGCGCAGTCGATCACGCGGCTTCATGCGGCACTCCCGGCGTTGCGGCGGGCGGCGGCGGCCATGTAGCCGCCATTGCCCTGGTTGAGGTAACGGGCGACGCGCCCGATGGTGGTGATGCTGACCGCCGTGCGCTCGTGGATCTCGCGGTACGACCGCCCTTCCAGCAGGAACGGCACCACGCGCCAGCGATCGACCATCACCTCGATCTCGGCCGGGGTGCAGAGGTCGTGCAGGAAGGCCCGCATCTCCTCGACCGTGGCCAGGCCGGCCAGGGCCTCGCACAGGCTGGCCTCGGCGGAGTCCGCGGGTGTCTCGGGATCGAGGTGGCGTCGCTTCATAATGTACTAATGCGTTAATACGATAACGCATACTAACTTGGGCAACCGAATCGTGGCAAGCGGCGACCCCGAATTGCGCTTTTGTTCCATATACCGCGCCGCGGCTCCCCGCCACCATGACGCCATCTTTTCCATGAGCCCTACCCATGCCGAGCACCGTGATCATCGCGGACGATCACCCGGTCGTGGTTGCAGGGGTCGAGACCATCCTGAGGTCGCACCGCTACGACATCGTGGCGCGTGCGCACGACACCGATGCCCTCTTCGACGCCCTGACCGATCACCCGTGCGATGTCGTCGTCACCGACTTCTCCATGCCCGAGGGCAGCCGTCCGGACGGCATGCCGATGATCCGCCGCATACGCGCCCTGCGGCCGGACACCGGCATCGTCGTCCTCACCATGCTGTCCAACGTGGCCATCCTGCGCAGCCTGCTCGACATGGGCGTGGCGGCGCTGTTCGACAAACGCACCAGCCTGCGCGATATCCCGGTGGCCGTGCATGCGGCGGATGTCGGCCGCTGCTACCTCAGCCCGGCCATCCGCCGGCTGTTCCACGAGACGGACTGCGCACCCACCGACAAGGAACTGGTCACGCGGTTGTCCCCACGCGAGGTGGAGGTCCTGCGGGCCTATGCCCAGGGCTACCAGCTGGCGGAGATCGCCAGGGCGATGGGGCGCAGCTTCAAGACGATCAGCCGGCAGAAGCGCTCGGCCATGCTCAAGCTGGGCCTGGCCAACGACGCCCAGCTGTACCAGTACCTGGCCGGCGTGCGCGCAGGCATGCTGGACGACTGGTCGCCGGCGGACGAGGCCGCCGCCAGCCTCAACTTCTGCGCGCCCTGATCAGGCGTCGGCCACCAGCCGGCCGGAGGCCACCAGTTCGCACATCAGGCGCACTTCGCCGTCCATCGCGCGGTCGCGCTGCATGAAGGCGATGTACTCGCGCACGGTGGCCAGGGCGTTGCGCACCGCCACGCCGCCATGGAAGTCTTCGGCACCGGCCAGGGCATCCATCAAGGCACGCACTTCCGTCTCGAAACGGGCGTAGTGCGGCGAATCGGCGCGTGGCGCACCGGCGATCTTGGCGGCCAGCGCCTGCCAGTCGCCGCGCATGGCCAGCGTGCGGGCGGCGTTGAGCATGTCCTGGCGGTATTCCAGCGCCTGGGCGGCCGTGTACAGCTCCATGGCCAGTACATGGCCGAGGTCTTCGGTCATCTCCAGCACGTGACGCGCCTCGTTGGCACCCATCGACACGTGGTCTTCCGCGTTGGCGCTAGTCGGGATCGAATACACGGAAGCCGGGTGCGCGCGCGTGGCCAAGTCGTTGACCAGGGCCGCGGCGGTGTATTGCACGATCATGAAGCCGGAATCCGTGGCGTCCTCGTTGCCGATCAGGAAGGCCGGCAGGCCGTCGTTGTTGGCCGGGTCCACCAGCTTGGCCGTGCGCCGCTCGGAGATGGAGGCCAGCACCGGGATCGATGCCTTGACGTAGCTCATCACCAGGGCCAGCGGCATACCGTGGAAATGACCGGCGGAGATCACCTGGTCCTCGATGACCTGGGCATCCTCGGCATCGGGGAACACCAGCGGGTTGTCGGTTACCGCGTTGAGCTCGACGTCGAACACGCGGCAGGCCTGCTCCCACGCATCGCGCACGGCGCCGTGCACCTGCGGCGCGCAGCGCAGGCAGTACGCATCCTGCGGCTGGTGCTTCTTGCCACCCTTGAAGGGCAGGAAGCGCGAGTAGAACGCCTCCTTGCCATGCCGCTGCGTGGCCGGCACCCAGTCCCAGCCGATGTCGAAACGGTGACCCTGGTCGGCCGGATCGGCCCACGAGTCGGACAACCAGGGACGGAATCGCGGCACCATGTGGTACGCGATGTCGGCCAGCGTCGAGCCGTCGAGCAGGCCGCGTATGTTCCGCGCCGCGGTCACCTGGCCCGGATGTGGGCGCAGCGCGTGCACCTGCTCGGCATAGGCGCCGGTGCGACCGGCGAAAGCGTCCAGCGTCATCGCCGCAGCCAGATCGGCCGTGCGGATCAGCATGTCCATCGTGTCCAGCGCAAGCACGCCGGTGGCCAGCATCTGCGTGGTGCCGTTGTTGAGCGCCAGGCCTTCCTTGAACGACAGGCGCACCGGGGCCAGGCCCGCACGCTTCAGCGCTTCCGCACCGGGCAGCCGCTCGCCCTGGTAGAAGGCTTCGCCACCGCCCAGCAGCACGATGGCCAAATGCGAAAGCGGCGCGAGGTCGCCACTGGCACCCACCGAGCCCTTCTCCGGGATCACCGGGATCACGTTGCGGTTGAGCAACTCGGCCAGCGCGCGCAGGGTTTCCACGCGGATGCCGGAGTGCCCCTTCATCAGCGTGTTGACGCGAATGGCCAGCATCGCGCGCACCACGTCCTCGGCGAACGGCTTACCCACGCACACCGCATGGGTGATGATCAGGTTGTGCTGCAGTTCCTCCAGCAGCGTACCCTCGCGCGGCTCGGGGTTGCCACCGGCCAGTTCGTCGCGCACGCGGTGGGCGCCCAGCAGCTTGTCGGCATTGCTGCCGAAACCCGTGGTCACGCCGTAGATCGGCTCGCCGCCACCCACCTTCTCTGCCAGGAAGTCGGCCGCGCGCTTCACCTTGACCAGTTGCGCGTCGTCCAGGCGAATCGAGACGCCACGACGGGCGATGGCCGCCACCTGGGCACGCGTGAGGCTGCGGCCATCGAGAAGGATAGAAGAGGTCATGAGCGATGCCGTGCGAAGTAAAAGGGAGGATCAGCGACCGATGTCGGCCTGGGCCAGTTCGACGCGCAAGGTCTTGATCAGGTCGGCGCGTGCCACCTCGAACTGGTCTTCGCGGCGCAGGTCCTTCACGGTAACGACGCCCTTGGCGATCTCGTCCTCGCCCAGCACCACGACGAAACGGATGCCGGCGCGGTCGGCGTACTTGAACTGCTTGCCCAGCTTGCCGCCTTCCAGCACCACTTCCGTGGCGATGCCGGCATTGCGCAGCTCGGTGGCCACCGCCAGGTAGGTGGGCAACTGAGCCGCGTCCATCTGCGTCACCAGCACGTCCACGGTGCTGCGCGCGGTGGAGACGAGGCCGGCGTCGCGCAGTTGCCAGTACAGGCGCGTGAGGCCGATGGAGATACCCACGCCCGGCAGGTGCGACTTGGTGTACTGCCCGGCGAGGTTCTCATAGCGGCCGCCCGAACAAATGGAACCGATGCCGGGGTGGTCGTTGAGCGTGGTCTCGTAGACCGTACCCGTGTAGTAATCCAGACCGCGCGCGATCGACAGGTTGAGCGCGAAATGCGTCTCCGGCACGCCGAAGTCGCGGATCATCGTCAGCACGTCCTTCAGTTCGGCCCTGCCCTGCTCGAAGGTTTCCGAGCCGGAACCCAGCGCATCCAGGTGGGCGAAGGCATCGGCCACGGACGTGGAACGCACCTGCACGAAGGCGAGGATCTTCGCCGCCACCTCGGCCGACAGGCCGAACGCGTCGCCGGTGAGCGTGTCGCGCACATAGTCGGCGCCGCGCTTGTCCAGCTTGTCCACCTCGCGCAGCACCAGCATCTGCTGCTCCGCGTCGGCGATACCCAGGTTCTCGAAGTAACCGCGCATCAGCTTACGGTTGTTCATCTGGATGGTGAACGCACCGATGTTCAGTTCCTTGAACACGTTGTAGATGACCGCCGGGATCTCGGCGTCGTAGCGCACCGAGAGGGAATCCTTGCCGATCACGTCGATGTCGCACTGGTAGAACTCGCGGAAGCGTCCGCGCTGCGCACGCTCGCCCCGGTACACGCGCTGCATCTGGTAGCGACGGAACGGGAAGCTGAGGTCGTGCTCGTGCTCGGCGACGTAACGGGCCAGGGGCACCGTGAGGTCGAAACGCAGCGCCAGGTCGGGTACGCCGCCAGCGTCCTTCTCCGCCGCCGCACCCAGCGCGCCGGTGGACTGCACGAAGTACACCTGGCGTTCGGTCTCGCCGCCGGTCTTGGTCAGCAGGACGTCGCTGTGCTCGATGACGGGCGTCTCGATCGGCAGGAAGCCGAACTTTTCGTAGTTGCGACGGATCGTGTCCAGCATGCGCTGGAAGGCGATCTGGTCGAGCGGCAGGAGCTCGAGGACACCGGGCATGGTGCGGGCCGGGGTGAGTGCCATGCAATTCCTCTTGGGGACAGGCTGTACGGGCGCCGCCACGCGGCAGCCGCCTAGGTTAGCAGATGGCCAGGGCCGGCTCCCGTGGCGGGATGGTAAAAAAGTTGGAGCGCCCTGTTGCCATCCGGTGGGTGCATGGCTAATATACGCGGCTCCCGTCGGGGTGTAGCTCAGCCTGGTAGAGCGCTACGTTCGGGACGTAGAAGTCGCAGGTTCGAATCCTGTCTCCCCGACCAACGAATACGTTCGTTATGAAAACGCCGGCCTAGCGCCGGCGTTTTTATTTGTGCGGCCGGCCTAGGCCTGTTGCAGGTGCGACACCGGCGCGGACAGCTGCAGCAGCAGGCCCTCGGCGAGGTATTCGGTCTTCACGCTGCCCGAGCCCAGGCCCATGGCGATCAGCTTGGAGCCGAAGCCCTTGCGGGACGGCAGCATGACGGCCGGGCCATCCACCTCGCGCCAGGTCATCAGGAAATCGCCGCCCTCCTGCGCCCAGCCGAGCTCGACACGGCCCTGCGCATTCGACAGCGCGCCGTACTTCAGGGCGTTGGTCGCCAGTTCGTGCAGCAGCAGCGATAGAGACAAGGTGGCCTTGGGGCCGATCTCGACCGGCGGCCCGCGGAAGTCGATGCGGCTGTCGATACACAGGCGCCCCAGGGCCGCCCGGGAGATCGCCTCCACCGAGGCGCCTTCCCAGTTCTTGTCGAACAGGATGTCGTGGGCCGAGCTCAGTGCCGTGATGCGTTCTTCCAGCGCCTCCACCGGCGCGCGCTCGGGCACTGCGCGCAACGTCTGCGTCGCCAGCGCCTGCACCATCATCAGCGTGTTTTTCAGCCGGTGGCTCATCTCGTGCTTGAGCACCTCCTGCAGTTCTTCCCGCGTGCGTCGCTCGGTCACGTCGCTGACGAAGCCGATCATCCGATCCGGCCCCAGCGGGGTCATGCGCGTTTCGAACCAGCGTCCCGCCAGCAGGGTGGAGCGGGCGACATGGACGCCGGGTACCTGCTTGTCCACGATGTTCGCGAACACCGGCAGGAGTTCAGCGCATGCGCCGGGTGCCATGTGGCTGAGCAAGGCGCCGTTGACCTCCACGGGGCCCAGCCCCGTGAGGTGGTTGAAGGACGGGTTGGCCTCGTCGAAAAGGAAGTCGACCACCGTGCCGTTGCCATCGCGGACCACGTCACCGACATAAAAGCCCTCGCGCATCTGTGCGAACAGCGTGCGGTAGCGCCGCTCCGACGCACCGACGCGGATCTCCTTGTCGACGATGACCGCCACCGACTCGAGAAAACGCTGGTCGTGCACCGTCCAGGCGTGCGGCCGGGTGTTGATGGCGGCCAGTGCCCCGATCAGTTCACCGTCGGGCAGCCGAATGGGCACGCCCAGATAGGCCACCACCCCCAGGTCGGGAATGGCGAGGTTGTCCCGCACCAGCGGCTCCGCATAGGCGTCGTTCACCGAGAGCACCGCGCCCCGGTCCACCACGTGCTGGCAGAAGGAGTGGGTAATGGGCGTCTCCCCTCGGGACGACCACGGCTCGGGCAAGCCGCTGTGGCCGGCGAACACCTGGCGGTGCTCGTCGACGATGGAAACGATGGCCACTGGCACGCCGAGCATCATCCGCACCAGTTCGACCAGATGTGCGTACTGCACGCCGCCGGGCTCGTCGAGGATGCCACTGCGGCGAAGTGCGGCGATCCGGCCCGGATTGAGTCGGTGAGGCAACGGGACAGGCATGGGGGTGCGCAGCTGTAGGGGAACCAGTGCGGAGGATAATGGGGATGCCCGGGGGAAAGGGGCTTGCCGCCTTGCGCGCTGACGGGGCCGTTCAGCGGGCACAAAAAACCCTGTTTAAACAGGGCCTTTTGCAAAATGGCGGGGAGTGCGACGAGCCGGATGCAGGAGAGTGGCCGAACATTGCCCCGTCGGTTCGATGTCCGGATGGTCAATCAGGGCAGAGAGTGACCTGGTCACCATCCCAGTCGGCATCCTGGAGGGCTTTCTGGAACCGTCAGCCGTTGTGATGCCACTTACACACGCTGCTGAGTACAGGTAAAAATCGACCATTGCCCATAGGCTTCACCACCACACCATCAACCACCTGGCCATCCTGTTTCACCGTGACATCAGCCTGAAGGACATCCGTCGCCGACGAGGTGGATTCCTCCTGCTCAGTCCACTCGTATATGGTGTTTCGCGACGGATCGTAGGACGAGCGGAGGTTGTTATGAACCGAGGTGGCGGTGCCGCTGAATACCGTCATCACCAGGTAGCGACCGGGCTTTACCCGGGTGAAGCGGAAGTCGCCATTGCTGTTGGTCTTGCCATCGAGGCGGGTGTCGAAAACACGCTTATCGATATCCACCCTGACCTTATTACCCTTATAACGATTCGAATCGATCAGATCGATCGCTTCTTTGAGATACGGGCTATACGGGAACAGCGTAATGGCCTGATCAGCCGCCGGTCGATTCTGGCCGCCGACAACACCGCATGTGATGCCGCTGATGGTCGCATTACCGTCCGCAAGCGCGCTGGCATCGACAGCCTTCGGATCGAAGACCGACTTGGGCGTGATCACCTTGCGCTTGTCTGCGATGGCCGGTGCCGCGCCACGTGCGTTGGCGGCATCCGCAGCAACCTGACCGCTGGCGGCTTCGCTCGCCGCCATCGTGGCCTTGGCCGCCTGTACGTCGATCATCGTGCCGTTGAGGCTGCCGAGCAGCGGCAGGGCAAGCTGGGCGTTGGCTACGCTCTTCTTGCCGCTGGCATTCGTGGTATTACCTTTCAGGCCGGCCGAGTCGAAGAATGAGCAGATATTGCCCATCGCTGTCGCGGCGCCCACGCCCTTGGCCAGCTGAAACGCGATGATGGCCGAGTCGGTCTGGGGCGAGACTGCCATGACGATCGGAAAGCCGCGTGCCTTGACAGTAGCTTTCTGCGCGACAGCCAGCGTGATGAGGCCATCGGCGGCAACGTGGGGTTCACCGAGGGGCTGGAATCCGATCTTTCGTGCACTGGATTCGAGGCTGGTCATGGCCTGGGCGGTGTCGACACCGTAAAGGCCGACGAAGCTCTGATGGATAGTGCCACCGTCGGCGCTGGGCTTGGACGAATAGTTCTGCTCACACTCGGTTGCGGCGTGGGCGCTCAAGGCAATCATGGAAACGCTGGCGACAAGAGCCCTTAGCCACATAACAGATCGCAGAGCCATCTGCCCCTTCCTCTTAGTTATATCTCCGTGAGGCGGGATGTTAGCGTAAGGAATAAGGGCGAGGCCACAGGAGGTGAACTGCCCCCCCCCCCCGGAAGTTGGACACCCGTCCAATCTCCGAGGGTTTTTTCATGGCGAAGTACGAGGAAAGGTCCGCCTGACCGGTGCCTGGCCGGCTCGCGGTAGGCCACAAGTACGGAGGCCGACCGGCACGTACGTTGGGGCTTGGCCCTCTCTAGGATGCATCCAGTCATTCATCGGAGCAGGGGCCGCCATGGCAAAGCATCTCGCGGGTCTATTGATGGCCGTCGTCCTGTCGCAGACGCCGCTGGCACACGCGGAAACCTCCATGGCAACCCAGGTGGACGCCGTCGTGGCCAAGGACATGGCGGCTCGCCATACGCCCGGTGCATCCGTCGCCGTGATCAAGGACGGCAAGGTGGTGTTCGAGAAGAGCTATGGGCTCGCCAGCGTCGAACTGAACGTGCCCGCGACGAACGCGACGCTGTATCCGCTCGCTTCCACGACCAAGGAATTCACCGCCGTAGCGATCATGACACTGGTGGAGCAAGGCAAGATCGCGCTCGACGATCCGGTCAGGAAATATCTTCCGGAACTCCCTGCCTCATGGTTGCCCGTCACGATCCGCCACTGCCTTTCCCACACATCCGGCCTTCCCGACAATGTGGTGAACGATACCGTCAACGTGCTGCCATTGGCGGGCACGCGTGCGGAGCTGATGACCTTGCTTGCCCGCAAACCGGTCAAGGCGCCGGGCGCATCGATGACCTACAACCAGACCGGCTACATGTTGCTCGGCGACATCATCGCGCGTGTCAGTGGCATGCCTTACGAGAAATATATCGACGACCGCTTGCTGAAACCGCTGGGCATCACCGGCTTGCGGTGGGGTGATACGTGGACGCTCGTGCCGGGTCGTGCCTCGCTGTATACCGCGCTGCAGCCCACGGCCGATCACTCGAAGCTCCAGCTCGATGCGAACAGCGCACCGGTACTTTCCACCGACGGCATCCACCCCTTCGGCTCGAAGATCGCGACGGAATGGTTGCTGCCCGCGGCGGGACTGAGCGGCAATATCGAGGCGATGTCCACCTGGGAGAACGCGCTGTGGAACGGCAGGATCATCAAGCCAGAAAGCCTCGCCCTGATGGCAAAACCCTACGTGATGACCGACGGTAAAACCGGCGACTTCGGCCTGGCGCTCATGCACGACAGCCAGCAGGGACATGTAACGATACACACCGGGGGCGGCGCGGCCGTCTGGATCACCACGATCCCCGATCGACACCTGACGGTGATCGTGCTGACGAACCTTCAGGCGTCGCAGCCTTACAAGCTGGTCGCAAGCATTCTCGATGTGTACCTGGGCAGCCAGCACTGAGAGTGTCCCGGACAAACTCACCACGCCAACACATTTCTCGCGGGCACAAAAAAGCCCCGGAAAACCGAGGCTTAGATGTTTTGGCGGAGAGTGAGGGATTCGAACCCTCGATAAGGCTTTTGACCCTATACTCCCTTAGCAGGGGAGCCCCTTCGGCCACTCGGGCAACTCTCCGGGATTGTCGTGAAGGACCTGCCCTCACGAGCCGGCAAGGATACTTAACCTTGCACGCCTCGTAAAGCCTCGGGCCTTACTGGTCTTGGTCGTCCCCGGGATGCGTGCCGGCGTCGCCTTCGTTCTTGATGCGCTGGTAGATCTCTTCGCGGTGGACCGCGACGTTTTTCGGTGCATTGATGCCGATGCGCACCTGGTTACCCTTGACACCCAGAACGGTGACGGTCACCTCGTCGCCGATCATCAGGGTTTCACCGACCCGGCGGGTCAGAATCAGCATGATTGATACTCCATAAAATCAGGTATTGGCTTCCCCACCAACGACAACCTCACCCCGAGTGCTTGCCGTCGATGGATTGACGTTTCGACCATCGAAGGCCGAACTGCCTTCCCCGGCTCTAGTTGTGTGTGTCGCTGACCAGCTGTCCTGCCATTTCCGATCCGAAGGATCGATACCGAAAAACGCTTTCGGCATTCGGATCATACTAGCTGAGCCAATCCCGGGTAAGCAACGCGCAAGCACGTGAAGACGTTTACACAAACGGCCTTACAGCCGTCCATGCTCGCGTAGTCCACTCGCCGTTCAGCCCAGACGGGATTGCACCCATCCCGGAATGGCGGCAAGGATGCCAGGCAACGCCGGACTATCTACTCCGCCACCCTGGGCCATGTCGGGACGACCGCCGCCCTTGCCGTCGATCTTCGAGGCGACTTCGCCCACCAGGTCGCCCGCCTTGACCCGGCCGAGCGCCGAACCGCCGACACCGGCCACGAGCGCGACGCGCCCGTCGACCGCACCGGCCAGCACGATGGCGCAATCGCCCAGCTGCTGCTTGAGTACGTCCACGCTGTCGCGCAGGGACTTGGCATCCAGGCCCTCGACGCGCGCGGCGACCACCTTGATGCCCGCGATGTCGACTGCCGACTCGGCCAGGCCCGCCGAGGCCGAGCTGGCCGCCTTGGACTTGTAGGACTCCACCTCGCGCTCGAGCTTCTTCTGCCGATCGAACAGCTGGCGAAGCTTCTCGATCACGTCGTCGCCCGTGGCGGCGAGCAGGCCGGACACTTCGCCCAGCACGCGCTCCTCATCGGCCACGCGCGCCATGGCGCCCGCACCGGTCACCGCTTCGATGCGGCGGACACCGGCGGCGACGCCGGATTCGGAGACGATCTTGAACAGGCCGATATCGCCCGTGCGCGACACGTGGGTGCCACCACACAGTTCCGTGGAAAAATCGCCCATCTTCAGCACGCGCACTTCGGCACCGTACTTTTCACCGAACAGCGCCATGGCCCCGAACTCGATCGCTTCGTCGTAGCCCATGTTGTGGATTTCGGCGGCGTCGTTGTGACGAATCTCGTCGTTGACCATGCGCTCGATCAGCGCCAGTTCGTCGGCCGTCAGCGGCTTGAAATGCGAGAAGTCAAAGCGCAGGCGCTCCGGTGCCACCAGCGAACCCTTCTGGGCCACATGGTCGCCGAGCACGGTGCGCAGCGCCGCGTGCAAAAGATGGGTGGCGGAATGATTGAGCACGGTAGCCTGGCGCTGGGCGGCATCCACCGACGCACCCACCACATCGCCCTTGTTCAGCGGTGCGGAGCCCTGCCATGTGCCGAAGTGCGCGAAGAACGCGCCACCGACCTTCTGGGTGTCCTCCACTGCCAGCGCGCCCGCCGGATTGCGCAGTATGCCGGTATCGCCGACCTGGCCGCCGGATTCGGCATAGAAGGGCGTGCGATCAAGCAGCAGGAAGGCCTGCTCGCCGTCCGACAGACGATCCACCGACTTGCCGTCGCGCACGATGGCAACCACGGTCGCATCGGTCAGTTCGAGGCTGTCGTAACCGGTGAAGACGGTGGGCGCGACGGCGCTGGCCACCTCGGCCGGCAGCTGGGCCTTGGTGGCGAAGTTGCTGGCCGCGCGAGCGCGGGCGCGCTGTTCGCCCATGGCGCGCTCGAAGCCGTCCATGTCGACGCTCATGCCGCGCTCGCGCGCGATATCGGCGGTGAGGTCCACGGGGAAGCCGTAAGTATCGTAGAGGCGGAACGCGTGCTCGCCCGGGATCACCTTCTCCGACTTGGAGGCCACGTCGTCGAACAGGCGCATGCCGTGTTCCAGCGTTTCGCCGAAGCGGTCTTCCTCGGTGCGCAGCGCCTGCTCCACGAAGGCCTGCTTGCGGGCGATGTCCGGGTAGGCCTCGCCCATCTCGGCCACCAGCGGGGCCACCATCTTCCAGAAGAAGTCGCCACGCACGCCCAGCATCCAGCCGTGGCGCAGGGCGCGACGGATGATCCGGCGAAGGACGTAGCCGCGGCCCTCGTTCGACGGCAGCACACCGTCGACGATAAGGAAGGAGCAGGCACGGATGTGATCGGCGATGACACGCAGCGACTTGTTCGACAGGTCGGCGGTGCCGGTCAGGCGCCCCGCCTCGGCGATGAGGTGCGCGAACAGGTCGATCTCGTAGTTGGAGTGCACGTGCTGCAGCACGGCGGCCAGGCGCTCCAGGCCCATGCCGGTATCGACGCAAGGCGCCGGCAGCGGCGCCAGCGTGCCGTCCGGGGCCCGATCGAACTGCATGAAGACCAGGTTCCAGATCTCGATGTAGCGATCGCCGTCTTCGTCGGGCGAGCCTGGGGGGCCACCGGCCACATCGGCGCCGTGGTCGTAGAAGATCTCGGTACACGGTCCGCACGGGCCCGTATCGGCCATCTGCCAGAAGTTGTCGGAAGCGAACGGCGCGCCCTTGTTGTCGCCGATGCGCACGATCCGCTCGGCCGGCACGCCCACTTCCTTGTTCCAGATATCGAAGGCCTCGTCGTCCGTGTGGTACACGGTGACCCACAGGCGCTCCGCCGGCAGCTTGTAGACCCCCGTCAGGAGCTCCCAGGCGTAGCGGATGGCATCGCGCTTGAAGTAATCGCCGAATGACCAGTTGCCCAGCATCTCGAAGAAGGTGTGATGGCGGGCGGTGTAGCCCACGGCATCCAGGTCGTTGTGCTTGCCGCCCGCGCGCAGGCAGCGCTGGACGTCGGCCGCACGGACATACCCGGGCTTTTCGCTGCCCAGGAACACGTTCTTGAAGGGGACCATGCCGGAGTTGGTGAACAGCAGCGTGGGGTCGTTCGACGGCACCAGCGATGCCGAGGGCACGATGGTGTGGTCCTTGGACCGGAAGAACTCGAGGAAGGTCGAACGGATTTCGGCGGTTTTCATGAGCGATCGTGGCTTGGGAGCTGCGAGACGCGTTGCGTCGACGCTCCGTCCCAATCAAGGCTGGTGGCCTTCAATCGTCGTCGGCGTCTTCCGCATCGGCGTGAGTTAGACCCCGTACTGTGGCGGCGGCGAAGCCGCGACGCAAGAGGAATTGCGCCCGCCGGGCCCGTTCAGTCGGGTCGGCCGAGGGTCCGCCATAGCGCCGACGGAGCTGACCGGCGGCCAGATCGTGCCAATCGATATCGGTGTTTTCCATCAACTCGCGGATGGTGGCGTCGCTGACGCCCTGGCTGCGCAGTTCCGCACGGATGCGGGCCGGCCCGTAGCCCTGCCCTGCCCGGCTGCGAAACAGCGAGGCCGCGAAACGGTCGTCGTCCTGGTAGCCCTGGTCGCCCAGCCGCTCCAGGGCGACGGCGGACTCGTCACGCGCAAAACCGCCGCGCTCGAGCTTCTGCTTGAGTTCGCGGCGGGAATGCTCGCGCCGGGCCAGCAGGCCCAGCGCCTTGTCGTACGCGGTACGGGTGGGGCGAGCGGCCTTGCCGTCGCCCTGCCCGGTGCCCTTATCAGACTTCCTCAAGCTCGTCGGCCTCGGTGGAGGCTTCGGACTTGGGACCCGCCTTGACCAGCAGGCGGGCGCGCAGCTCGGTATCGACCTCGTTGGCGATGCCCGGGTTGTCACGCAGGAACTGACGGACGTTTTCCTTGCCCTGGCCGATGCGGTCGCCCTTGTAGCTGTACCAGGCGCCGGATTTGTCGATCAGGTTTTCGCGCACGCCCAGCTCGATGATCTCGCCTTCGCGCGAGGTGCCCTCGCCGTAGAGGATCTCGAACTCGGCCTGGCGGAACGGCGGCGCGACCTTGTTCTTGACGACCTTGACGCGGGTCTCCGAACCGATGACCTCGTCGCCCTTCTTCACCGCACCGATGCGGCGGATATCCAGGCGAACCGAGGCGTAGAACTTCAGCGCGTTACCGCCGGTGGTGGTTTCCGGGCTGCCGAACATGACGCCGATCTTCATGCGGATCTGGTTGATGAAGATGACCAGGCAGTTGGTCTTCTTGATGTTTGCCGTGAGCTTGCGCAGGGCCTGGCTCATCAAGCGGGCGTGCAGGCCGACGTGGGAGTCGCCCATCTCGCCTTCGATTTCCGCCTTGGGGGTCAGCGCGGCCACCGAGTCGATCACCACCATGTCCACGGCGCCCGAGCGCACCAGCATGTCGGCGATCTCGAGGGCCTGCTCGCCGGTGTCCGGCTGGCTGACCAGGAGGTCGGCGACGTTGACGCCCAGTTTCTCGGCGTAGCTCGGGTCGAGCGCGTGCTCGGCGTCGACGAAGGCCGCCGTGCCGCCCGCGCGCTGGCACGAGGCAATGGCCTGCAGGGTCAGGGTGGTCTTACCCGACGATTCCGGGCCGTAGATCTCGACCACGCGGCCGCGCGGCAGGCCGCCAATGCCCAGGGCGATATCCAGGCCCAGCGAGCCGGTGGACACCGTGTCGATGTTGTCGTCGACGCGGTCGCCAAGACGCATGACCGCACCCTTGCCGAACTGCTTTTCGATCTGGCCGAGGGCACTCGCCAGCGCCTTGCGCTTATTGTCGTCCATCGTCATATCCGGTCTCTTGTGTAGGTAGGTATCTTGACGGACCGTCGTCTCAGGGACTGCGATCCGCAATCCCCAAGTTTGCCATAGCCCGGGGGGTTCAGCCCTTCAGTTCGGCAGCCATTCCAACAAGTGCGGCCGCCACCGTCTGTCGCCGGACGGCCTCGCGGTCGCCGTCGAAATGGTGAAGGCTGGCGTGGGCGTAGCCCCCGCGGCGCTTCCAGCCGATCCATACGGTGCCGACGGGCTTGTCCGGGGTGCCGCCGGACGGGCCCGCGATGCCGGTAACCGCCACGGCGACGCCCGCGCCGTAGCGCGCCAGGGCACCCGAGACCATTTCCAGCACCGTCTCCTCGCTGACCGCACCCGTGCGCTCCAGGGTGCGCGGGTTGACCCCGAGCAGGGACTCCTTGGCGCTATAGCTATAAGTGACCACACCCGCCTCGAACCAGGCCGAACTCCCGGCCAGGTCCGTCAGGGTCTTGGCGATCCACCCACCCGTGCACGATTCGGCCGTGGCCACCATGACGCGCCGCTCCTGGGCGGCAGCGGCGACGGCCTGGGCGAGCACCATGAGGTCATCGTCGGTGGGCATGTTCTGTGTGGCCATACCTGGGCTACCTGTCGATAAAGGCCAAGGTTCTAACCCGGATCGTGTCGGCGTGTCGATGCAACGCCCACCACATGCTGACGATTTTTCAGAAAAGTTCTATGCCGAACGCATTGTCGCGGCCACGACGCACGGCTACGATGGCAACCCATTAGTGACGTAGCACGTCACACCTACATTGCCATTCAAAAACGAGGCGTCGTGCCAGCGGTTGCGGCACAGCGTCCCTGCACTCCCCTTCGATGTTGATCCGATGGTGCGCTCCGGCGCGCCCTGGAAAGGAGCACGCCCCATGGAAAGGACCGGTCAGCCATCCCGCATCTCCCGCGGTGTGACGGCAACCGTGTATTGCCGTTCGATCGTACTCGGTGCGATGGCGGCATTATTCTTCGCGCCACCTTTGCCCGCCGTGGCTGCGGTGGATGCCATGCCTGCGGTGCCAGACGAGGTCCGCGCAGTCCTCGCCCCGGACGACCTTGTCCTCGCTTATGAAAAGGCGGATGCCACGGGCGATGGCGCCATGGACCTCGTGATCGCCGTGTACCGCGGCGCCCGGTTCACGGAACAACCCGACACCTCAGCCGGTAACGCGTGCGAACTGCTCGTCTTCACGGGTTCTGGCACCGGCACAGGCGCGCAAAGCACATGGAAGGAGGCCGAGCGGAGCCGCGAGGCGATCGACTGCGTGGACAACCCGGTCATGGATCGCCCGAGGGAAATGGCCTATCGCGACAACCTGCTGGTCAAACCGGGAGCGATCACCTGGAGCAACCAGGGCGTACGGCGCCACACGACCTTTGCCTTTGTCTATCACCGTGCCGACGGCCACTGGTACGTCAGCTCCATGAGCCAGGGCTATGTACTGACTAACGCCGGGTCCAACAGTGATGTCGTCATGGCATACGGCGAAATCGCTTCCCCGCGCGACTTTCCGCTTACCCCCATGAGCGAGTTGAAGGTGGCGCCGCTGCAGCGCCTGCTGGACACGCGCACCTCGACGGACGACTGACCCGGCTATGCGCACGCCTCGATTCAATCCGCATTCCGCGCAGCTGCTGAAGCGCGCCATCGACAGCGGCATTACCTCGCCCGCGGAGCTGTCCAACCTCATGGGCCAGACCGCCGTGGAATCCGCCGGGTTCACCCGCACCCACGAGGATTTCCGTTATCGCAGCGCCGACCGGGCGATGAGCGTGGTCGGACAGCTTCGCCAGCGACACACCCGTGACGAAGTGGCCGCCGTGCTCGCCGCGCGCGACCCGGAAGCGACTGCCAACCTCTTCTACGACGGGCGTACCGACCTGGGTAACACGACGCCGGGCGATGGCTGGCGTTTCCATGGACGCGGCGTCATCCAGCTGACCGGTCGCGCCAACTACGAAACCTACGGGCGCCTGGTCGGGATCGACCTGATCGAGCACCCCGAGCGCGCCGCCGACCCCGAGGTCTCGGCCGATGTCGCCGTCGCCTACTGGCACCAGCGGCTAAAGCACGTCGACCGGACCGATGTCGAAGCGGTAACGCGACGGATCAACGGCGGTACCAATGGCTACGACGAGCGGGTGGAGGCCGTAGCAGGCTGGGCGGCGGTCATCACCCCGGAACTGGTCGAGGGACTTCGCCAGGGGACCCTCACCCCCGATGACCTGCTCGGACGTGAGCCGTTACAGGCCTCGCAACCTGCAAGCGCGTTCCGAGCCGCAACGCTGCGGGCCGGAGCGCACGGCGCCGATGTTCGCCACCTGCAGGAACAACTGCACGAACTCGGCTACGACGTGCGTATCGATGGCGATTTCGGCCATGCCACGCGCCGTGCGGTGATGGACTTCCAACATAACCACGATCTGTCCGTCGATGGCGTGGCCGGTCCGCGGACCCTGGACACCGCAGAGGTCGCGCATCGGCATCTGAAGGAAAACCGGGGGCCTTACGCCGATGACAGGGTCGCCGGTCGGACGGAAGCCGCTTCGAAGGAGCCTTCGATTCACGAGATGTTCGAGGCGCTGTGCCAGGCAGGACACGATCGCGACGTCGACGCCCTTTGCCGGGTTGGCCATATCTATGCGAACACACCGGGCGGACGCGAGTTCCTGATGGATGGCGAGCAAGCCAGGCAGCAGACGGCCGAGGACGCACTGGCGGCGCAACAGGCACAGCAGGCCCAGCTACAGCAACAGGAAGTCATGGCCGCGCCGCAACGAAGCGGCCCGGTGATGTCGCTCTGAGACGAGGAATGGAAGGACACATGGATAGAACGGACGTCGAAGAACTGGCGGTGAAACTGGGCATGCTGGCCGCGGGACTGAAAGACCTTGGCGAGCGGCTGACGCGCCAGACCGAACGGGCGCAGACGGAGTTGGCGCGCACGGCAAACGCCCTGGCCAGCACCGCGGAAGCCAGCGCACGACAGGCCACGACCGATCTGATGTCCCACGCGGGCAAGGCGATCCTGTCGAGCACGCAAGCCGCGACGGCCGACCTCGAGCATGTGCTTGTGGGCGCGTCGTCGACGGTCACACGACTAAGTACGGGTCTGGAGGAGAAGATCCATGCGCTCAAGCGGCTGCACGCCCTCAGTGTCTGGAAAGCCCTGTTCGCCACAGGAGGCGCCCTGTTGGCCATCGCTGCTGCCACATGCACCATCGGCTGGAGCACTTATACCTACAGAGAAGACACCGCCTGGGCAGGTGAACTGCATGAGGCGCGGATACGTGGGAGTTTGCGCCCCTGTCCCGAGGGAGGCGTGTGCGTGTATGTCAACAAACGCTGGCATCGCCTGGCTCGTTGAGCGCACGGGCACGCCCGGAGAACTTACGCGGGCGCAACTGACCCAAAAGCATGGGCGTGGACGACTGCTTCCTCACCGATGCCTCGGTCAGTATGTCGTCTCTCGGGCCGGCCCAGTTCCACAACGCCGCTAATGGCATGTAGCAAACCTGACATATACCCGTGACACCGTTACGAGCAAGGGATCCAGATATGCGCAAAAAGACCACTTCACGGAATGTAGACATTTCGCCATGTCTCTTACACCAGCCTTACGAACGTGATCCACGTCACCTTCGGACTGCGTAATTCACGTTACAGCCGGAATTTGTGTGATATCGGCCGCAGAAACGCGTATACAGACCCCTAGTCAGCGCGTGGATATTGCTTTATCTTAACAACGTGGACTAGCTCCATTCAGGGTGGGGGAAACCTCAAGGCTCCAACGCGGCAACCGCAAGTGGCGATTGATCACATCGCTCCGGGAACCCGTTCGGCCGGTCTTTAGCGGTTATGTAGTGCAACGGCGCCCAGGCGCTCGATACAGGATGTTTTATGGACGATTTGCATCACGCTCGTGGCCGTTGGGCCCTAGGTTTCAGCTGTTCAAGGGGAGTGTTTGCCATGAACGCGCTTCGCGTCGTGGCGAATCGACCGAACCAGACCCGGCCAGGCGCCGGACATCTGGCTGGGTCGTCAGTTTCGTAGCGATGTAAACGATTTCTCGACCCCGCGTCCCGGCCAGGCCGACGACGAGGGCCGCTGATGTTTTCTGTTGCCTTACATGACTTACGAGCCACGCGTGAAAAAAATCCTCAACCCCGCTTGCACCCTTCTCCTTGCCTCGGGCCTCGCCCTGGTGCTGACCGCGTGCGGCACGCCTTCCGCCAAGGACTTCGGCGGCCGCTGGAAGCCGGTCAACAAATACGACGACAAAGTGGTCGAGATCCCGCTCGCCGTGCCGTACACCTACTATGCGGCGCCGATGGATGGCACGTTGAAGACGATGCTGACGCGGTGGACGGCCGATACCGGGATGAAGCTGTCGTACAAGCTTCGCTCGGACTTCTCCCTGCCGAAGACGACCGCCGCCATTCACACCACCGAAGTACGTGACGCCACGTCGCAGCTCAGCGCGATCTATGCAGCCCAAGGCGTCGCCATCATCGTCGACGGCTCGCAATTGATCGTCGAGGAAGTCAGCGCTATCGCGCCGCCTGCCGCGCCCAACGGGTCAATGCCGACTGCTGCAGTATCAAAATCCAATGCGGGCAATGTCGCCGCGACGCCCGACTCGAAGTAACAACCAGGCAGCGCACACACATGCTCAAGAAGAAAGATTCTCCGAAGATCGACGCTGCCGTGCAGCAGAGCGTGAACTTCGAAGTTACCGTGGCCGACCTCGCAAGGCGCAGCGAGCGCCGCGCATGGATTGTCGCCATGTGCTCGCTTGGTGTATCGCTGATTCTCGTGGGCGGCTATTTCTACATGCTGCCGCTCAAGGAGAAGGTCCCTTACATTGTCATGGCGGACCCCTATTCGGGAACCAGCTCTCTGGCGCGTCTGACGGACGACCTGGTCAACAAACGAGTGACGGCCAGTGAAGCGGTAAACCGCAGCAACATTGCACACTTCATACTCGCACGCGAGGCTTACGACGTAGCGTTGACCAACATGCGCGACTGGCCGACCGTCCTGACCATGGCGTCACCCGATGTGGCCCGGCCTTACATGAATCTCCATGCGGCCAATAATGACAACAGCCCGTACAAGATCTACGGCAGGGACAAGGCTGTACGCGTCAAGATTCTCAGCATCGTCCTGCTTGGCGGTGGCAACGGCTCCCCGCCGCGGGGGGCCACAGTGCGTTTCCAGCGAAGTGTCTACGACAAGAGCAACGGTGCGACAGCGCTTCTGGATAGCAAGATTGCGACCATGGAATTCACGTACAAACCGGAACTCCGCATGGACGACCAGAGCCGCATCGAGAATCCTCTCGGCTTCCAGGTGACGAGCTACCGCGTCGACAGCGATTATGGCTCAGCAGTGCCCGCCGAAGTGCCAGTCGCCCCTGTCGCGCCCGCTGCCGGAGCTACTCCCGGCGCTAGTGCATCGCCAGGCGTTGATCCCGACGACGCGCCTCCCGCTGGCGTAGTTCAGGGCTCGGGGCTGTCGCAGACACCCCCTGTCGCGCCTACCAACGAAACCCTGCAACGAACAGCCATGCCGCCGGCACCCATTCCCGTTGACGGCGCTTACGCGCAGCCATCCGCAGGGACGCCTGTTCCTGTGCCTTCCAATGCCGCTCCTGCGGCTCGTTCGCCCCGAAGCGCCGCCAATGGAGGGCGCCGTTGATGAATAGACCAACCAAGCTGACCGTGCGCACCGCTATCGGCGTGGCTGCACTGAGCCTTTTCCCCTTGGCCTTCGCCGAGACCGGGCAGCCGGCACAAACGACCGCTATCCAGGCGGTTACCGGCGTCACGAGCTACGAATATCAGCCGGACCGCATCTACCAGGTGCGCACCGGCCTGGGCATTGCTACCCAGATCGAACTGAGCCCCAACGAAAAAATTCTCGACTACAGCACTGGCTTCAGCACCGGCTGGGACCTGACCCGCCGCGACAACGTCTTCTACATCAAGCCGAAGAATGTCGACGTCGACACCAACATGATGATCCGTACCGCGACCCACTCGTACATCTTCGAGCTCAAGGTCGTGGCCACGGACTGGAAAACGCTGGACCAGGCTCGCCGTGCGGGTGTGCAGTACAAGATCACGTTCGCCTATCCGGCTGATACCAGCTTCATGGCGGAGACCAAGAAGGTCGAACAGGCTCCCGCGCTGGATACCACGTTGGTAAAGGGACGCGACTACAACTTCGACTACGATTACTCGAAGACGCGCAGGACCCCGCCCTGGCTTGTGCCAATCAACGTCTACGACGACGGGCGCTTCACCTATATCAAGATGCCAGACCTGAAGCAGTTTCCGACAGGCAACTTCCCGACCGTGTACATGCGCGAAAAGGAACACGGCGAAGACTCGGTGGTAAACACCACCGTTGAGGGCAATACCATCGTCGTCCATGGCACGTACGCCTACCTGGTCATCCGCCACGACAGCAATGTCGTGGGTCTGCGAAGGAACACAAAGAAGTGAGCCCGAACAACCCCTACCATCCGGATGAAGAATCCAACGACGGTCATGTGCCGCCGCAGGGTCGTGCAGACGACCAGCACGATCCGCTGGCGAACAACCCATATTCAAATAACGCACGCCAGGCGAGGCAGCCGGATCTTGACAGCAGCGCGCCTCAGCTGACGTCGAACGACATGCAGCGCATGAATCGCAAGGCGCTAGGCTTGCTGGCGTGCATCGCCTTGCTCCTGCTGGTCATCGGATTCTGGGCATTTACCGGCAGCAGCAAGAAAGAGCCGCCGAAAGCTCGCGAAGAGACCGTTAGCATCCCCGAGGCACCGCGCGCACCGCCGCCGATGCCTGCGGACAACGTGCCAACCGTACTGCCCCAGCAGCCGATCGCCCTCAGGACGCCGCCGCTGCCCGCGCAGGCGCCTGCCATGCCAGAAGCAGAGCGCCCCCGCGGCCCCACCCTGCTCGAGCGCCGTATCGCAGCGTCCAATCAAGGCACAAACGGTGTTGCCAGTGGCATGTCGGCTGAAGGCGGGGCGCCAGGTGCTCCTGGTGGCTTCATCCTGCCCCCGGGCATGAACGGCGAACCGCAGGTTCCAGGTAGCGCGCCGAGGATGAGCCCCAACAACAATCTCAACTATACGGCCAAAGACCTGCCGGATGTCTCCAGCGCATCGCCGCTCACGCATCCGGACACGATCATGCTCCGCGGCACGTTCATTCGCTGCGTGCTCGAGACGCGCATCATCACGGACATGCCTGGCTTCACGTCCTGCATCGTGACCGAGCCGGTCTACTCCTTCACCGGTAAGCGCCTGCTCCTTCCGAAGGGCAGCAAGGTGATGGGCAAGTACGAGATGGAACCGAGCGGCCCTCGCGTAGCCGTCATCTGGGACCGCATCGTCACACCCACCGGTATCGACGTGAACATGGCAAGCCCCGGTATCGACACACTCGGCGGCGCTGGCCATCCCGGCCACTACGATGCCCATTGGGGCAGTCGTATAGGGTCGGCCCTGCTCATCAGCTTGCTGAGCGACGCGTTCAAGTATGAAGCAGCCGAGCACGGACCGCAGAACACGACAATCAGCAATGGTGTGGTGACGCAGACGCCGTTCGAAAGCAACACGGCCGACACCATTCAGCAGTTGGCAGGCGAGGCCGTACGTCGCTCCGCCAATCGTCCGGCAACCGTAACCATCAATCAGGGTTCGGTACTTGCGATCTACGTCGCCAAGGATGTGGACTTCGCTGGCGTCGTGGCGAGGTACTGAGACAGTTATGGACGACGGCGCACTGGCATCGGTCAGCAATGACTTCCTGGACTACCAGTACGAGGTACTGGGAGTGAAGGATTTCCTTGCCTCTCCCGATGTCACCGAAATCTGCATCAACCGTCCTGGCGAGCTCTATCTGGAGCGCCAGAATGGTTGGCAGCGCGTAGAGGTGCCATCACTGACTTTCGAACGTGCGCGCCAGTTCTGCACAGCCATTGTCAACGAGAGCAACACTGGCCAACGCATCACCGATATTGACCCGGTGGTCTCGTTGACTTTCCCTACGGGTCAGCGAGCCCAGTTCGTCATTCCGCCGGCGGTAGAGGCGGGTCGCGTTTCTATAACGATTCGCCTGCCATCGAAACAGACCCGCACCCTCGCCCAGTACAGCGAGGATGGCTTCTTCGACGAGATCCTTGAAGGAGCCAACACACTTAGTCAGGCGGACAAGGAGTTGCTCGAATTGCGGGCTGAACGTCGCTATGCGGACTTCTTTCGCCATGCGGTGCTCAGCAAGAAGAACATCGTCGTTGCGGGTGCGACCGGTAGTGGTAAAACGACATTCATGAAGTCGCTGGTGGGTCACATCCCTGACGACGAGCGCCTGGTCACTATTGAGGATGCCCGCGAGCTCTTCATCGACCAGCCCAATGTCGTGCATCTCATCTATTCGAAAGGCGGCCAAAGTGCCGCTAATGTGACCGCGAAAAGCTGTATGGAAGCGTGCTTGCGCATGAAGCCGGACCGCATCATCCTCGCTGAATTGCGTGGTGATGAGTCGTTTTACTTCATCCGAAATTGCGCATCGGGCCACCCGGGATCCATCACAAGCTGCCACGCAGGTAGCGTAGAACAGACGTGGGACCAGCTTGCACTGATGGTCAAGGCCTCCACGGAAGGTGCGGGACTGGAATTCGCGACGATTAAGCGATTGTTGATGCTGACTATCGACATCGTGGTCCACATCAAGGCACATGCGGGGCGACGCTATATCACCGGCATCGATTTCAACCCGGCTCGTGCACTAGGTGCGGACGAGGGACAACACTGAAACACATCGGTTATTAGACAGGAGCTGTAACGGTGATACCGGGAATGGAAATGATGGCGTGCCAAAACCTTGCCGTACCGGCTGAGGTGATGCAACACGTCGTCAACGTGGAGTCCAGCCGCAACCCCTACGCCATCGGCGTGGTGGGAGGCCAACTCGTGCGCCAGCCTCAGAGTCTCGGCGAAGCCATCGCCACCGTGAAGATGCTCGAGGATAAGGGCTACAACTACTCTGTTGGCGTCGCGCAGGTAAACCGCGCAAACCTCGGCAAGTACGGGCTGGACACCTTCGAAAAAGCTTTCGAGTTCTGCCCCAACCTGCAAGCGGGTTCGCGTATCCTCAACCAGTGCTATGTCAGCGCCAGTAATGACTGGGGCAAGGCGTTCAGCTGCTACTACTCCGGCAACTTCACTACCGGATATTCCCACGGGTACGTCCAGAAAGTCTTTGCTTCGATGGAGCGCACTGGAACCCCTGCTGCCAGGGCCATTCCGCTTCAGTCTCGCGCGGTGCCAGTCAGGGTGGTGAAAGTAGGCAACGGCATGAACGGCGTCATCGAAACCAGTCCGAGCTATCGGGTAGCGATGCGAAGCAGCGTACTCGATGCAGTCGCCGCGGCAGCGGTTGGTCAGGTGGCAGGCGTGGGCGACCCGGATCGACTGCTGGCTGCGCAGGATGTCCCGATGACGAATCCCGCCCTGATGCAAACGCCGCAACCCCTGCCTGGTCGCATCGCAACGGATCCCGCCACCGCCGCCGTCATGTCGCAGATCGGTGCCCAGCTTCCTCAGACCATGGATCAGCCACAGGCAGGGCGTATCAGGACCGACCCAGCCACGGCCGCCGTCATGTCGCAGATCGGCATTTCTGCCGCCTCCCCGACCGGGTCCCAGGCTGCACCTCCTGCAATCGGCAACGACGGCGTCTTCGAACCCCAGGTACGGGGACCCAATGACCCGCCTGCCGGAACAACGCCACAATCACCGCAATACCAAGGCCGTCAGGTCGACAACGCAGATACACGAACGAGATCCAACGACGATGCACTCGTTTTCTGACTTGCAGGCCCGTGCCGAACGGATTTCGGACGAGGCCTCTGCACCGATGGCTGCGCGGTACGCAGTCTTTCCAGTACCGGCGCATGTCGCGGCCGGTGCACTTTGATTACATCGCAACGAAGGAACAAAAAGATGGCCCTGTCCGCCCTAAGCACCACGATCGCGAAGTCCAAGCGCCCGCTGCTCAACACGGTAGGGTTGTTCGCCCTCCTCGCCCTGGCCTTCATCCCAGAGATCGCTCTTGCCGCCGATGATACGCAGGGTAAGGTTTGCGGCTTCTTCGGAAGCATCAAGACCATCCTCAACGCCGCATCTATCGTCGTCGTCACCGTGGCCGTTATCTTCTCCGGCTATCAGATTGCGTTCGCTCACAAGCGTATCGCCGATGTCGCGCCGGCACTGATCGGTGGTGTGATGATCGGCGCGGCAGCCCAGATCGCCAAGACCGTTGTCGGTACCGACACAGATGCTTGTGGCTCGAGCACTGGTGGTAGCTCCTTGCCGTTCATGATGGATGCCATCCAGTACGGCATGCATCTCCTGCAGCTCCATGCATAAGAACGTTCTATTCCGCGGCTGCACGCGCCCCCCCATGTTCATGGGGGTGCCCTACGTACCCTTTTTCATGGGTGCCGGTTCGTGTCTGTTGCTGGCCATGTACTTCAATTATTTCTACCTGCTCCTGATTCCGGTCGTGATCTTCGTGATGCGCCAGATGGCGCGTCGCGATGAACTTATCTTCCGGCTTCTGGGCCTTCGTTTCCAATTCAAGACGAAGGTAAGAAACGTGCAGAGTCACGACGGCATGTGGGTGTTCACACCCAACAACTATCGGGATCCGCGCAAAAAGGAAAAGCGGTAACAAGGACCCCTGCCCTGGCACCTGGTGCCAGGGCCTTTCGGCTTTCACGGTATAAATCACCATGTTCACTCCCGACGCGCCTATTTCAGCCCAAGTCACCCTATCCAGCCACGTCTCCCCCACCGTCGTCAAAACGACGGGTGGAGACTTCCTGTTGGTATGGCGCCTTGGAGGGCTACCTTTCGTCGGGCGCGAAGAATGGGAGATCGAGCACCGCCACAATACATTCAATCGCATGCTGCAGACGCTGCGCGCACCGGATTACACCAACGTTGCGTTCTGGGTGCACGACATCCGTCGCCGCCGTACGGTGCGCGACAAGTCGCAGTTCGAACAAAAGTTCAACCAGGATCTATCGGATCAGTACTTCGATGCCCTTTCCGGCCAGAAGCTGATGCAGAACGAGCTTTACTTGACCATGATGTACCGGCCGATGCCGGAAAATCGTCGTCTAGCGGAGAAGTCGTCCAGCGTCGACCGTCTCCAGCAGGAACAGTCATACGCCATCACCACCATCCTGGAACTTGCTGGCAACGTTGAGGCGGTTCTTAAAGATTACGCACCTTACCGCCTGGGTCTCTATGAGGCATCCAACGGAGTCGTATTCTCGGAGATCCTCGAACTCTATGGGTACATTCTCAATCGAGTGGATGAGCCCGTCCCGTCGCTTACCGCACCGATCTATGATTACCTTCCGATCAGCCGCCAGCGCTTTTCCGCTAAGACGGGTGATTTCGTCCTGACTACACCAAGTGGTGAGAACCACTTTGGCGCGATCCTCAACATCAAGGAATACACGGACGGCACTTACCCTGGAATCCTGAATGGACTCAAATATCTGGACTTCGAGTATGTGATCACGCATTCGTTCACGCCTATGGGACGGACGAGCGCGCTATCCGCTCTCGAACGCACCAAGGGCATGATGATCTCGTCTGGCGACAAAGCAGTCAGTCAGATCATCGAACTCGATCATGCGATGGATCAGTTGGCGTCCGGCAACTTCGTGCTCGGCGAGTACCACTTCACCATCGCCATTTATGCCGCAAGTCAGGAACTGTTGTCGCAGCAGATCGCCTCGACCCGCGCCGAGCTGTCCAACGCAGGCTTCGTGACGGTAAAGGAAGATTTGGCTGTCACATCGGCGTTCTACGCCCAGTTCCCCGGAAACTGGAAGTTCCGTACGCGACTGGCCAACGTCAGTTCGCTGAATTTCCTAGGCCTGTCGCCACTCCACAACTTCGCTACGGGCAAGAAAGACAATAACCCCTGGGGCGACTGCGTTACTACCCTACAGACCACCAATGGTCAGCCTTACTATTTCAACTTCCACGCCACTCATCCCGCGGAGAATTCACTGGGTGAGAAGGCCATTGCCAATACGATGGTCATCGGCAAGTCCGGCACCGGTAAGACGGCGCTGATTAACTTCTTGCTGAGCCAGGTGCAGAAATTAGATCCGTCACCAACGATTTTCTTCTTCGACAAGGATCGCGGCGCTGAAATATTTGTTCGCGCCTGCGGTGGTAACTACCTTGCCCTGGAAAACGGCAAGCCCACCGGATTCAACCCGTTCCAATGCGAGCGTAACGAAGAGAACGTTCAGTTCTTGGGGGAGCTGATCAAGGTTCTGGTCGGCAAAAGTGTATACAGCTCCCGCGAGGAAGAAGACATTTTCCGCGCCGTCGAAAACATGCTCGATACGCCGATCCACCTTCGCAACATGACCAATTTTCAGAAGAGCCTGCCCAACTTGGGCGACGACGGCCTCTTCATCCGCATGCGTAAATGGACTTCTGGCAATTCGCTGGGCTGGGTATTCGACAACCCCCGTGACACCGTGGACCTGAGCAAGGCCAACATCATTGGCTTCGACTACACCGACATTATCGACAATCCGGAAGTCCGCGTGCCGGTCATCAACTATCTCCTGCACCGACTGGAAGCGTTGATCGACGGTCGTCGCCTTATCTACGTCATGGACGAGTTCTGGAAAATCCTCGACGGAAAGGGCGGCCTGAAAGAATTTGCCAAGAACAAGCAGAAGACCATCCGTAAGCAGAACGGCATGGGCATCTTCGCCACGCAGAGTCCGGAGGACGCTCTTGCCAGCGATATTTCGGCAGCGCTGATCGAGCAGACCGCCACGATGATTCTCCTGCCAAACCCTAACGCGAGCCGCGAAGACTACGTCGATGGCCTGAAGCTCACCGAAGCCGAATACCAGGTGGTTGTCGGACTCGATGAACGCTCGCGCTGCTTCGTCGTCAAACAAGGACATGCGTCCGCCGTGTGCCAGCTGAATCTACGCGGCCTGGACGACGCGCTCGCAGTCATCTCGGCATCCACTGACAACATCGAAATCATGCACGAGATCCTGCAGGTCACCGCCGAAAATACGGGCATGTCGGCGGGCGATCTGCGTCCCGACCAATGGCTCGAATCGTTCTATGAAAACCGCAAGGGCAGCGGTAAAGGCAGCCCTTCCCGCCCCCCGTCATCGTCATCCTCGTCCGCGCGTGTCGCGTAACCTGATGTATCGCGCCACGTCATCGATCAAGGACCGTATTGCCATGAAAAAGACCGCTTCCGTTAAAAAATTCGTGCTTAGCACGGCCATCAAGACCACCGTGGTCGCTGGCTTGGCTCTGGGCTGCTCGCTTCATACCGAGCAGGCCAAAGCCGGCCTGCCAGTGATCGACTACACCCAGATCATCAACTCCCTTCGCCAATACGGAATAGAGGCGCAGAAGTGGCAACAAACCTGGGGGCATTACGTGGAGATGGCGCAACATGCTGCGGATGAAGCTAACTTTTGGCAGACACAGCTAGTCAAGCTGCAGAACCTCGACTTCCAACTGTTCGCGCTGAAACATCAGTTTACGCAGATCGACAAAGACTTCGGCGTCGAGCAGGAATGTCCAGGCAAGACCGGGGGCATCGCGTCCGTTCTGGATACAGCGCTGGACAAATTCCTGCCAAATTTGAATGGCGATGTGGTCTCTCAGCAACAGGACCTCTGCGTGCTCATTGTTGAAGCAAAGAATCAGAAATACAACGATACCGTGCTCTATCTCAATGCTATTTCAGATTCAACTAGTGACCTTTCTAAAATCGCCACCAGCCTGATGTCCAAGATTGGTAACAGCCCCGCAAATGCGACTGCTGCCAACACGCAGATTTCCCAATACGGACAAGCCTTGGAAACTGCACGCAATAGTTGGCAGACCAACATGCAGCAATCGGATGCGCAGATTGCCATGCTTCAGCAGATGCAGGCAAACCTGTCTCGGAGGGCGATGAACGGAAGCCCCAGCGCTTTCGGAACGCTGGTCAATGTCGTCGCGCTAAAAGCAGCGTTTAAGTAACACCGGCATCTTCGGATGCACAAGGAAGTACCAGTTTTTCATACACACCGTCGCCAAGGCGACTTGAGCGACACAGGGATCAGGCAACATGCCAAATATCGCAGATTTCATTTATTACCGGCTGGTCTACGACTATCTGAACAAACAGATCAGCGATTTTGGCATGAAGCTCATGGAGCGCATGATGATCTGGGCAGCTGGCATCGCTCTCGTGGTCGTGACCCTTTGGATCCTGTTCCAGGGCTATCGGGTCCTGACGGGGCAGTCGCGCGAACCGCTGATGCAGACTGTGCTCAACATGGGTCGCATCGCAGTGATCGTTGGTGCAGCAACCACCATGGCGTTGGCAGGTACCAACTTGCACGACTGGTTGACTGTGGGCCTCGATAAGGAAGTGCACGGCCTTTTCACCGGCGACGACGACTCCACGACATCCGAATCGATCGATAAGAATCTGGCCTACACCCAATTGGCCCTAAGCACGATCAATTCGGTGCAGGTGGTACCAGGCGATGCGGAAATGCAAGGGGCGAAGGATCGATCCGCCTTCATCGCAACCTTCGGCACCGCGAGCCCGCCCATGGTGGCCGGTGCCATGCTGCTGCTTTACCAGTTCGCGATGGCCCTGTTCATCGGCTTGGGACCACTCTTCATCCTGTGCCTGATCTTCGACCAGACCAAGCCGCTATTCCAGCGCTGGCTGCTTTACGGCATCGGCACCATTTTCTCCATGGCGTTGCTCAGTGTGGTCGCCAGCATGGTTCTTAAGCTTACGATTAATGTCAGTGAGGCACTCTGGGGCGCAAAGATAGCCAACCGTCTGCTCGGTAACGACACGGAAGGTCTGGGCAGCGTGGCCATGCAGCAGGGAGGTATCGGTTTGCTACTGAGTATTCTGATCGTTTCCGTACCGCCGATGGCCGCCATGTTCTTCCAGGGCACGCTGGGTAGTGCGCTGACCTATTCCGTGTTCCAGGGCAGCGGTGCGCGTCCTGGTCCGCAGGGGCAGCCGCCTGGATCGTGGGGTGGACGAAATTACGCCCCACCCAGCGACGGAGTTGGTCAAGCGAACTCAGGCAACATTACGGGTACAGGCTTCAACCATAATCGCACCAGCGGAGCTCCGACATTTGCGCAAACCGATGAAATGAAGCAGGCTCCGGCAAATGAAAGGCGGTGACGAGTGAAAATCATAATCGCTGCAGCACTCCTGATGTGCTTATCAGTTAGTACACGTTGCTTTGCGGAAGGTGGTTGTCCTCCGGGTCAATACCCCCAGCAGGGCCAAGGCTGGCAGACTTGCGTGCCTATTCCTGGCTCATCCGACGCAGTTCAGCAGCGAGTCTCCCCACCCGTAGTGTGGGCTAATAAATGGCTTGCTATTGCGGCGGACAATCCCAAAGGAATTCTTGGTACGTCCACGAACAGTTCTACTCAGGCTGAGGCTGAGCAGTACGCGCTTGCCGACTGTCGCAGCAAAGGTGGCTCAGAGTGCGGTGTTCAAATCTCTTATCGTAATGGCTGCGTCGCAATGGTCGTGGGAGATAAAGTCATGAACACTAATGGCGGCCCTACGAAGAGTGAAGCCGAGGAAAAAGGAATTCGCATGTGCGAAAAGGATGATTCTAACTGCCGAGTGTATTACTCGGCATGCAGCCAGGCGATCCGGGTTCAATGAACTTAGGGTTGCTATGGTGTGGATTGTTAGCAGCCTTTCGACATGCTCACTAGTTTGAGGGTTACCAGACCGAATATGCTGCTACAGCGTCCTACTGGTGCTGACTTAAGAATATCCATGGTGAGATCAGCGCAAACGCACTTTAGTACTTTCCGAGTTAGCGCCGCAACGCAGATCAGGGACGATGAACCTGTATGCATATCCGCTTTACGTCAATGGGTATATAACGTATGCGAGCATTTTCTATAGCAGTGATTCTTTAGATGGCTAGCTGACGTAGTTGCGGGAGGCAAAGCCACGAAGATACGGCAAAAGTAAGGAAGCACAGTGCTCAATAAGTTGCTTGCACCTGTTATATGCCTCGGTAGCCTATGTACTGCCTTCGCTGCGAGAGCGGAAGGCGGGTGTCCGCCGGGACAATACCCCCAGCAAGGTCAGGGATGGCAGACGTGTGTGCCTATACCTGGCTACAGTGATGGGCAGTCCCAAAGTCAGAGCGTTCCCAAGGAACAATGGGTCTCTAAGTGGCAAGCCGTTGTAACTGACGCAAGTAAAGGAGCGCTTGGTACTTCCAACGGCGCCGCCTCACGTGACGAGGCCGTTCAGCTGGCGACGAGCGATTGTCGAGGAAAGGGAGGCATTGAGTGCGAGCTCCAGATAACTAGTGCCAACGGCTGCATTGCTATGGCAGTCGGCAGGAGTAAGTTGGATCTAGAAGGAGGGGCAACAAAAGCAATTGCTGAACATAGCGCTGTGGAAGCATGCAGCAAAAAAGACACAAACTGCACGATCTATTATTCCGCTTGCAGCCTGGCAGAAAGAATTCGCTGAGACTGGCGGCAATTAGCCTGCATGACTACCAAACGTGCAGCTCGATGAGGAAGCGCGTGGCCTTTTCGCCGCGACAGGGAGTCCACAACATCTAAGTCGATCGACAAGAGTCTAGCCTATACCCAGTAGGCCCTGAGCACGATCAATTGGGTACAGCTGGTATCAGGCGATGCGAAATGCAGGAATTGCGACGCACAATAAGCCACAGCAGGCCATGGTAACTGGCGCCATACTTTTGCTCTAAAAGTCGCCATGGCGCTGTTCATCGGCCAAGGATCACTTTTAATACTACGCTTGATCTTCACCCGACCAAGCTCCTGGTCCAGCGCTAGCTGCTGTACAGCATCGGTACCATCCTTTCTAGGATGCTCGAATACAGAGTCTTTAGTTTATGGAAAAGCTGACTTTATTTGCTCTGATTGCCTGCGCTTCGTGGAGCGTAACCGCTTGGGCGGAAGGAGGCTGTCCGCCTGGCCAATATCCTCAGCAGGGGCAAGGATGGCAAACGTGCGTACCTATCCCAGAATCTGGTCAGAGCCGAGGGACACCACAAGCACCGGCGGCCGTTTGGCGCTCGAGTTGGCAAGCGATCGCGACGGATTCAAGTAAAGCAGTTCTTGGGACATCGATTGACCGCAGCACAACACAAGATGCCGAGACCTCGGCGCTCAACGATTGCAAATCAAAGGGCGGTACGCATTGCACGGTCGCTATTTCTTACGGAAATGGTTGTATCGCGATGGTTACCGGGAACGCGTTGCTAACCACGGGCTCGGGCAGGACCAAGCAGAAGCCGAAAGTAGCGCTATGAACAACTGCACAAGCGGGGATACGGGTTGTCATGTGTATTACTCCGCGTGCAGCCTACCTGTTCGAATTCAGTAAGTTAACACTGCAGACGCACCTAGTTGGAATTACGCAGATAGATCTCCGGGGTTTATTCCACGCTTTCGTGGATGCACCGCTGTCATGGATCGTGAGATAAGCGAGACTAAAAAATGAAAGCAAATTGTAGATCGTTTCTAGCCGCTCTCATCTTATGTTTTAGCATTGCCTCGACTACGAACGCCCAAACCCCCAATCCCTACGCCCGCCCCGCCCCCGCCCCGACTGCCGCAAAAACGGCCAAAGGACACGCCATGGACGACCTCACCGCGTTCGCCACCGATGGCGCCAAGGTGCTCGAGTCGGTCAAGGGCGACCTGACGGGCGCCGGCCACGCCGACGTGCTCCTGGTGCTCGATCCCCCCGCAAAAGGTGATGAGAAACTGGGCCAGGGCCCGAACCGCAACGTCGTACTGTTGGTACGTGACGACGCGGGGCGGCTGCACAAGGCAGCCGCAAACGCCCGCATTATCCCCTGCGCCCTGTGCGGCGGCGTTTCCGGCGACCCGTATGCCTATTCAAAGATCGGCAAAAGCCAGTTCACCATCGTCGTCGGCGGCGGCAGCCGCGAACGCTGGACAGATGAGTACACCTTCACCTACGTCAGTGATAAAAAGAACTGGATCACCTCAGGAGTGGCCCGGAAGGTAACCGACACGGAGACCGGCAAAGAGAAACACCTCGACCTGACAAGTCAAGAGCTGGGCACGGTGCTTTTCAGTGATTTCGATCCCAGTCACCTGCCGGCACCGACACTACCCTGAAGTCAGATGACGCAACGCCCCACCAGGAAGGCGGGTAAGGCCAGCAAGAGGCAAAGCCAACCGGACATCAACCAGGAGTTACACATGACGATTGATCGTTTCCCGCCGGCACGCTCCGGCCGCTGTTCCTTTTGCACACCCGTCCAAGCCGGCGCCTCTGCCCCAGGCAGACTGGCCTTGCCGCGCTTCGCGTCCGCGCCCCCGACTCACGCATGCGCTGAGTCCAGCCCCCTATAACGCATTCGACAACGGCCTCCGCCAAGGACAGCGGATCAGACAGGCTTAAGGACGCATCAAGGCACGCGAGTCAACCAGGAGCTCCACATGGCGATTGATCGTGAAACCCAGGTGCTGAACGACGCGACTGCGGCGGGCATCACGCGACCGAGGGAGCTGGCCAACTTCATGGCCCAGGTCACTCATGAATCCAACGGGCTGAACCGGCTCGAAGAAAGCTTTCGCTACACGCGCAATATCTCGCAGATCCCGGTGCAGTCGGCCTGGCGCGAAGGTCCGGAGGCCCTGGACGCCGCACGCAAGCAGGCGTTGATGGGCAAGCCCGAGAAGTTGGCCGAACTGATGTACGGCGGCCGCAACGGCAACGACGAGCCGGGTGACGGCTGGAAGTACCACGGGCGCGGCTACATCCAGCTCACCGGCAAGGCGAATTACCGCGCAGCGGGCGAGGCGCTCGACCTGGATCTGGTCAAGCATCCCGAACTCGCCGCCGATCCCCAGAACGCGTCGAAGATCGCCGTGTGGTACTGGGAGAACCGCGTTCCCGACAACGCGAAGGAAGACGTGCGCGCGGCGACCAAAGCGGTCAACGGTAAATACAACGGGCTGGAAGATCGCGAGAACCGCTTCGAAGACTGGCAGCGCCGCCTGAATCCTGAGGTGATGCATCGTCTTGCCGAAGGTAACGTCGGACGCCCGCAACCGTCGCATCCGGCGGACGCCCCTGCCCCGTTGACCACGCTCACCCAGGGCGCAAAAGGCGAGGATGTCCGTCTCCTGCAAGGCAGCTTGGCGCGCCTAGGCTATACGCCTGGACCCCACGGCGAACTGCATACGGATGGCGTCTTCGGTGCAGGCACACGCGCCGCACTCGAAGCCTTCCAGCGCGACCATCACCTCACGGCCGATGGCGTTGCCGGACCGAAGACCATGGAAGCCATTGCGCAGGCCAAGCATCAGGACGCCGTGCAGCGTACCGCCGCCACAGGCCGCCTGGATAATCCGGCACATCCTGACTACACCCTCTTCGAACAATCACGTACAGCCGTCCATGCACTGGACGCTCAGTACAAGCGCACACCCGACGTGCAGAGCGACCAGCTCGCTGGCGCGGCAACCGTCGAAGCGAAGCGCCAGGGTTTGACGAAGATCGATCATGTTGTGCTCAGCGACGATGGCAGCCGTGCTTATGCCGTACAGGACGAGCTGAATTCACCGCTCAAACGCATGGCGGAAGTCGACACCGCAAAGGCCGTCAACACCCCGATCGAACAAAGCAGCGCGGACATCGCGAAGCTGGCCCAGAAACCCGCCGCCCCTGCCGAACACACCCGGCAACCGGTCCAGGAGGCCGAAACGCCTTCACCCGCCCCAGCGATGACGCCCAGGGAATAACGCCATGAGCAAAGACATCCTCGATGCCGCCGACGAGCACTTCTTCCATTCCGGGATGAAGTTCGAATACGGCCGCCCCGACTCGCAAAACAAGACCAACTCGGCTCATGGCGTGACTGACCGGAGTCGTACAGAGAAGGATCTGGACGGTGACGGCTACCGTGGCGTCGACTGTTCGTCCTTCGTCTGGCGCGGCATGAAGAACGCGGGCTACGACGTGGGCGACCAACCGTTCAGCACGCACGCGCTCTATAACGGCAATAAGACGACCGATTACGCGCAGAAGCACTTCGATGTCATCTCGAAGGCAGATGCGTCGAAGCATCCGGGTGATCTCCAACCGGGCGACATCCTCATGCTGAAGAGCAAGACGGGGTCGAACCAGCATGTCGCCATCTTCAAGGGCTACGACGCGCACGGAAATATCGAGTTCATAGGCTCGCAGACGTCCACAGGCCCGGCAGCGGTCACGATGGACGCCCGGTCGTATTTCACCAAGAACATGGAAATCGTGGGCGCCCTGCGCGCGAAGCCCGAGTTCCGCACGCACGAGCCGGTCCATGGTCACGCCACGACGCAGACCGGGCAACACGCGGATACCACCGCGCATACGAAGGCCGAGCCGAAGCACGTCGAAGCAAAACCGACGGCGGCACATCCCGATACCCTTCGCAAGGGTGACGAAGGCGCGAAGGTCACCGCGCTCCAGGAATCGTTGATCCGCCTCGGCTACAAGGACGACAACGGCCATGCCCTGAACCCCGATGGCCGCTTCGGTGACCACACCAAGGCCGCCGTTGAGCGCTTCCAGCGCGATCATCGGCTGGACCCGGATGGCGTCGTTGGCACGAAGACGATGGAAGCGCTCGACAAGCAGGCGCACACCGGCCCTCGCCTGGATTCACCGGCCAACCCGTACCACGCGATGTTCCGCCAAGCCCAAGACGGCGTGTTCCGCATCGATGCCGAGCACGGTCGCACGCCGGACATCCAGAGTCACCAGCTGGCCGGATCGGTGACGGCCGACGCCGTCAAGGGCGGCTTCAAGAGCATCGACCACGTCATGCTCAGCCCGGACGCCACCCGCACCTACGCCGTCCAGGGCGACCTCAACTCACCTTTCAAACAGATTGCCGAGGTCAACACGATGCAAGGCATGGCCACACCGCTGGAAAAGAGCAGCGAGGCCGTGCAGCAGCATGTCGCCGAGCAGGCCCGGAGCCAGCCGACGCAACAGCAGGCGCAGCAGCAACAACCCACATCGCCGGCGGGGCTGTGATCATGAAGACCTCTGGATGGATGCTGGCAGCGACCTTTCTCCTGACTACAGCAACAACGTCTGCCGCGCCCGGCGATGCCCGCGCCTTGCAGGCGCTGCTTCAGGCATCGTCACCCGGGTCCGCCGTGACCTGCACCGGCGACAAGCATGGCAATACCGCCTGCACCATCGACAGCGTAGCGGTCGATGCCGGCGACGACTGCACATCGAATATGTCGTTCGGTGTCATCGGGGCGGACAAGGGCGCAACGCTCGGGGACAACTTCAAGGCGGCTGCCGCCAAACCCGTCGCCCACGTGGGGGCAAACCAGCTGATCTGTATCCAGGCCACGCAACGCAAGGACGGCGTGCTGCTCCGCGCCCTCGTCAAGGCGATCCCAACCCGCACCGTGAAGCTCTGCAAGGGCAACGAAATGTGCAAGGGTGCCGATGCGAAGGTCGAATGGAGTCGCCCAGCCAGCGGCACCGCGTGCACGCTCAAGCCGGACGGTCACTACACAGGCGATTGCGCCACGGGGTGGGTCGACGGCAAGGAGATCGATGAATACTCCATGGGCCTGCAGCCCGAAGATAACGGAGGCTAAAGCGCCCTCTGATGATCGGTCATCGCTTCATTCGTTTCGCGCGATTCGTCCCTAGCGCACATCTCCAGGCAACTCGTATAACAGTTGCCCGAAGAATCGTGCAGGTCGCCGTCCCCGGCCTGTTTCTCTTACTGACGGCATGTGGTGGAAACATGGAAGACCCAAGGATCGAACTGAATCCGCATCCGACGATGCGCTACACGATTACGGCGAGCATCGCCGATGCGCCAGGAGCGTTCGACACGATCGAAGCCGACGCGCAGTACCAGGTCACTAATAACGACTGCGCCCCCGAACAACCGATATCGGGCGCAAGAATCGTTCCTCGAAAGCGAGTAAGAATAGAGCTTCAACAAGCGGGAGACGGCGCATACCAAGGCGAGGTATACGTCGACCGAATGAAGGACCAGGACTATTACGCGCACGGCATTTGCCGGTGGTCACTCGTGGCGGTAAGCATTCGGGCACGCCATGGCAAGATGGAGTTCGACACGCCGCTCTTCGTGCCGAGATTCTTTGAAAAAGGTGGGATTACTCGCTACTTCTCCTATGACGCCTACAACGAAAGTGGGACGCGTCTTGCCATAACCGGCAACGAGAATCGCAATGCCTACGCCGCCCCATCGAAGACGTTCTCAGTGACGCTGTTGGCACGGGAGGCTATCCAATGAAATACAAGATAGAAGTTTACTCTTACATTGCGCTCGACAATTACACGACCGCGAACGATGAGAACAGAGTACGACTGACCGGACGCGGCTACCAGAGCGACCAAATCACCATGGACAAACCAACCGAACGTCATGCCGGCGCCCACCAGAACGTCGCCCTAGACGACAACAGCGACTGACGCACACTCAGATGGTCATTTATCGCTCCATTCGTTTCGCGCGATTCGTCCCTAGCGCACCTCTCCGGGTAGCTCATTTAGCGATTTCCCTGAGAATCGTGCAGGTCGCCGTCCCCGGCCTGTTTTTCTTACTGACTGCATGTGGTGGAAACATGGAAGACCCAAGGATCGAACTGAATCCGCATCCGACGATGCGTTACAAGATCACCGTGACTATCGCAGGCGCGCCCGGCCCCTTCGACAACATCGAAGCCTCGGTGGACTACGGCGTGTCGAATTTCGATTGCGTCCCCGAGCAGCCTATATCCGGTGCTCGTCTGCTTCCCCAAAAGCATGTACCACTGAAGCTTTCTAAGCTGAGCGAGACGACGTACGTGGCAGACATGTACGCGGACCTTATCAAGGACGAAGACTACTATTCTCTAGGAACATGTCATTGGTCGTTAGCAGCAGTCATGGTCAATGTGACGAAAAACCGAATGAGGTTCACCACCCCACTAACCTCTAAAAACTTTTCTTCGAAAAAAGACGAAACGCGATACTACTCTTTTGATTCTTATCGCGACAGCAATGTCGATACACATAACATAGGCAACACAGACCGAAATGCATATCGGAATGCAGCGGATACGTTCTCTATCAGAGTTACGGCAAGGGCGACGCAGCAATGACGAATCGTACAGAGGACTATGCATTTCTCGCCACCAAGGTTTACGCCGCAAACCCTCTTGACAGAAGCATTAAGAATGGAGATCGCACCTTCTCCGTCGAATCCACTGCCATGGATGGCCTAACGGGCTTCTTCGCAGCAGCTTATCGCGATGTCGATACAGGACAAGTTGTCATTGCGTTCCGCGGAACAGACGATCCTTTGGATGCGTTGGTGGACACCACAATGGCGGCGTCAAAGATCAACCTTCAGCAGTTCGAATCTGAGCTATTCACGCGTGAAGTGATTGCTCGTGCTACGAGAGAAGCCCGCGCAGCAGGCAGAGAGCCCGACATCACCGTCACCGGCCACTCCCTCGGCGGCGGCCTCGCCGAAGTCAACGCCGCGAAGTTCGGCCTCAAAGGCGAAACCTTCAATGCCTATGGTGCGGCCGGCCTGATACGTGGCACGCCAGAGGGCGGCGACCAGGTCATCAACCACGTGCGGGCCGGCGACCCGGTCAGTGCCGCCAATCGACACTTCGGCGAAGTAAAAATCTACGCCACCGCCGACGACATCACGACGCTGAAGCACGCCGGCTACGACAGGCCGCACACCGGTCTAGGTTCGACGTTATCTGCCGTCAGCCCAAGCTCCCACTCGATGTCCAACTTCATCCCCAAAGGCGACGAGACACCGCTGCTCGGGCCCGAAGGTGAAGCCCGTTACAGGGCAAACAGCACCTTGGTTGATCGTTATCGATCCGACGTGCTCACGTCTCGCGAGATCGTCACGCAGGTCGCGACCACACCGGCTGTCGTCGCACCGGCCTTGGCTATCCGTGCCGGCCAGCTCTACATCGACCGGCTAGAACACGACTGGAACGAACTGGTTGAGCGCAGCAAGCCCGTCGTGGAGGCCGCAGAACGCGGCGCCGTGGCGGCGGGGCATGCGATGGAAGTCGGCGCAGACCACGCACGCACCACCGCCATCACCGGTGCCCGCACCCTCGGCCTCGTCCACGAGTCCGTCGCCAGCGGCGTCTGGGGGTCACCCACGCACTCCGCCGAACTGGAGCGCCTGCTCCACCCGCCCCGGCTGGACGACCCCACGCACCCCGACAACCCGTTGTACAGACAGGCGCTACGCGGCGTCCACGCCATCGACGCCGATACCGGCCGCAAGCCCGACCACATGAGCGAGAACCTCGCCGCGGCTCTGACCGTCGAGGCCCGCCGGCAAGGCCTTAGCCGTATCGATCAGGTCACGATGAGCGACGACTTCAGCCGGGCCTATGCCGTGGACGGCGACATGTATTCGCCATTCCGTAAGACCGCCCAGGTGCCCACGGAAATCGGCATCGCTACGTCCATCGAACGCAGCAGCAGCGCGTGGCGCGAGCTCGAAGCGACCCAGGCCACCTCGTCCGTCGTTGCCAGCCAGACAGCACAGCACGCGGTTTCTAACGAAACCCCGCCCACCCATTCCGGCCCGTCGATGAGCCGATAGGAGCACGAGCCAGCCATGAAGCGAAGACTCGCTCTAACCGTCGCCACCCTGTTCGTCATCCACTCTTCTGCCTACGGTGCCTCCATGACCCAGCCCGACATCAAGCTCAATCCCCATCCCCGGATGCGTTACGAGATCACCGTCAAGGTCGAGGGTGCGCCGGGTCCGTTTGATCGTATCGAGGGCGTGGTGGACTATCGCGTGGCCAACGAAGCGTGCGTACCGCTGACGCCGGTCACCGGCGCCACGGTGCCGCCGGAGAAGCGAGTGCCGGTCAAGCTCACGCCGGCTGGTGACAACGTCTACAAGGGCGAGATCTTCGCCGACCTCCTGCAAGACGAGGATTATTTCGGCAAGGGCGTCTGCCATTGGTCGGTAGTCGCCACGAGTGCCAACCTCTGGGTGAAGCAGGTCGACTTCAGCGCGCCGCTGTTCCATGACGACCTGCTCAAGGGCAAGGCCGCCACGCGGTATTACTCCCACCGTTCCTATGCCACGACACAGATGGATCGTGTCGACGTGGGCGAGGCGGATCGCGCGCAGTACCAGGATGAAGCCAACGCCACGTTCTCCGTGACGCTGCATGCCGAGGAGAAGCATCCGTGAGCCTCTCATCGACGGACTACGCGCTGCTTTCGCAGGATGCCTATGAGGATCCCGTACTCAACAAACCCAAGCAACTGGGTGGCGTCAATTACGAAGCGATCGACGTGGCCAACAATCCCGTCACCGGCTTCCAGGCCACGGCCTACCGCCGCATGGATACGGGCGAGGTCGTCATCGCGTATCGCGGCACCGAGTTCAAACGCGAACCCGTGCAGGACGGCGGCGTGGACGCTGGCATGGTGCTGGCGGGGATCAACCTCCAGCAGGCCGATTCGGAAGCTTTTACGCAGCGCGTGCTCGATCGCGCCAAACTCGATGCCGATTTGCACCATCGCCCCCTGCAGGTGACGGTGACCGGCCACTCCCTGGGCGGTACGCTGGCGGAGCTCAACGCGTCGAAGTTCGGCCTGCACGGCGAGACCTTCAACGCCTATGGCGCCGCCAGCCTGCGGGGTAACGTACCCGAAGGGGGTACGCAGGTCATCGACCACGTACGCGCCGGTGATCTTGTCAGTGCGGCCAGCCCGCATTTCGGCGAAGTGCGCATCTACGCGGCGCAGCAGGACATCGACACGCTATCCCGCGCCGGCTACAAGGACGACGGCGGCATCCTCACTCCGCGCAACCCCATCAAAGCGACGGACTTCAGCGCCCACGCCATCGATAACTTCGTGCCCAACAGCAAGCTGCTGGGTCACTCCATCATCGATCCGGAGAACCAGGCGCGGTACGCGGCGCACGAGCATATGGTGGATCGCTACCGCAACGATGTTCGCGACATCCGCCTGGGCCTGTCCGCCAGTTGGGAGATTCCCAAGGCGATCGGCGAGCTGAGGGACAACATCGAGCACCGCGTGGGTGAGGCGGTGGGTGCCGGGGTACTTGCCGTGGAGCACGGCGTCGAGCGTGTGACGCAGCAGGCCAGGGAAGGCTTCGATCATCTCAAGGAAGGCGTGCAGCACGTAGGTCGCGATATCGCAGACGGCTTCCATGCCGCCGAAGAAAAAGCCCATGCCGCGTGGAATACCGTGACACACCCGGGCGCGTGGTTCAGCCATGACAAGCCGACCGTGCCCCTGGACCACGCCGCTCATCCGGACCACCCCTTGTTCCAGCAAGCACAGCAAGCGGTGCATGCGATGGACAAGGCGCAGGGTCGCCAGCCGGACGGGATCAGTGACAATGTTGCCGGTAGCCTGGTGGTAAAGGCACGCCAGGACGGACTGCAGCGCATCGACAGTGCCGTGTTGAGCGACGATGCGCGGCGCATCTACGGCGTGCAGGGCACTCCCGAATCACCCCTGAAGCGGGTTACCGAGGTGCCCACCGAGCAGGCCGTGAGTACCAGTGTGGCCCAGAGCAGCGAGGCATGGGCGCGTGCGGCGCAACAAGCCTCGCAGGCGCAGGCTCAGGCACAAGCACAGGCTCAGCAGCCGTCCACCCGCGATCACAGCGCACCCGGCCACGGTCCCTGAGCCGGCACGCCTCACATCGTCGTGGTAGGCACTAGCGGGTGGCGGCATGTTTATCGATTCCATCGGAATGACTATTACCGATCGTCAAACAGGAGATGTGCGTGGCGACCCAAAGTCCGATATCCGCCCACTGGAACGCGCGCGTTCTGGGGACTCTGTTAGCCATGCAGATGGCCGCCTTTCCGTGTGCTGTCATCGCAGCAGCCGCCGCTAAGACGCCAACCACGAAGGCCGCGTCCGCAAAGGTGCCGGAGGACTTCAGCTTCTATGGCTCGACGGCCGCCGAAGGCGGTGAATGCGTCGCGGGCGACGTCACGGAGGAAGGCATGAACGGCCGTGCCTTCGTTTATTTCAAGGATACCCGGACGCAGCAGCCACGCTGGGTGACCGCTATCCCTGTTTCCCCCGACTATTACCAGAACCGCGCCACGCACTGTTTGGCCATGGGTGGCTCGCTTTTCGTGCTGGTACAGAGCGACACCGACTCGGCTACCGCGCTCTCTCAGACGCTGTTGGACGTCGTGGAGCTCTCTCCGGCTGACGGGAAGATCGTGGGCGATCAACGCGCTGACGTGCCGGGCGTCGATACCGCCTACTCATCGTGGGTTGGTAAGGGCAAGGACGGCTTCCACGAAGACCACGGCCAGATCAAGGTCACGGGGCATTATTTCCTGATGACCGACCCGGACAAGCGGATGCCGTTTGCCGTCACCCTTCCCGCCCACCCGTCGAAGTAGGCAAAAGAACCGTGATCATGACGATGCCGTACCAGCGACTCATCAGTGGCATCACCACACGTCAGGTCCAAGTCTCTGAATAATCAGCCCGGGGCGCTACAATCCGGGCACACAAAACGCGTACCAGGAAGGGGCGACGAAGGCGTCGCTCCCCTTGTGATTCAAAGGTCTAAGGCGAAAAACGCATGAGCAAAAACAGGGGATATTGGGCGGCCGGGCTTCTGCTCGTCGCATTGGGCATGGGAGAGATGCTTTCGGGCTACCTCACCCTGTCGTTTCTCGGCCTGGGCCAGGTGCCCCTTAGGTTCGCCACCTACTACGAATATATCCGCGCTCTTGACCTCCCGCAGGTCCAGCCGTATGCGTGGAAAATCAAGGCCGCTGGCGGCATCGGGTTCTTCGTGCCCTTGGCCGCATGGTTGGTCAGCCTGTATTTTCTCACACGCAAGAAGAAGCAGGCGATGCATGGCGACGCCCGCTTCGCCACGGCCGCCGACCTGCGCAAGCAGAAAATGCTCTCCCCCGCGGACAACGGCATCCTCATCGGCAAGTTCAAGGGCGAGCTGGTCCGCCTGCCCGGGCAGCAGTTCGTGATCCTCGCGGCACCCACGCGCTCGGGCAAGGGCGTCGGCGTGGTCATCCCCAACCTGTTGGACTACCAGGAATCCATCGTGGTCCTGGACATCAAGCAGGAGAACTTCGACCTGACCAGCGGCTGGCGCAAGTCGCAGGGACAGGAGATCTACCTGTTCAATCCGTTCGCGGAAGACCGCCGCACGCACCGCTGGAATCCGCTGAGCTATGTCTCAAACGACCCGGCGTTCCGCGTGTCGGACCTGATGAGCATCGCTTCGATGCTCTACCCGGACGGCTCGGACGACCAGAAATTCTGGGTCAGCCAGGCACGCAATGCCTTCATGGCGTTCTCGCTGTACCTGTGCGAGAAGTACGAGCACGACGAGAACAAGGGCCTGCCGGCCATCCTGCGCAACAAGCCCACGCTGGGCATGATCTATCGCCTGTCCTCGGGTGATGGCACCGACCTGCGCGAGCTCTACACGCGCCTGTCGAAGGAGCCGTTCCTCAGCGCCAACGCGCAGTCGGCGTTCGCCAACATGTTGTCGCAGGCCAACGAGACCTTCGCGTCCATCCTCGGCACCTTCAAGGAGCCGCTGAACGCCTGGATCAATCCGGTGCTGGATGCGGCCACCAGCGAAGACGACTTCCTGCTGACCGATGTGCGCAAGAAGAAGATGACCATCTACATCGGCATCCAGCCCAACAAGCTGGCCGAGAGCCGGTTGATCGTCAACCTCTTCTTCAGCCAGCTGATCAACCTCAATACCAAGGAGCTGCCGCAGAACAACCCGGCGCTCAAGCACCAGTGCCTGCTGCTGATGGACGAGTTCACTTCCATTGGCAAGGTGGAGATCATCGCGTCCGCCGTGTCGTACATGGCCGGCTACAACATCCGCCTGCTGCCGATCATCCAGAGCATGGCCCAGCTGGATGCCACCTACGGGAAGGACGTCTCGCGCACGGTCATCACCAACCACGCGTTGCAGATCGTCTACGCGCCGCGTGAGCAGCAGGATGCCAACGACTACTCCGACATGCTCGGCTACACCACCGTGCGCCGGGAGAACATCACCAAGAGCAAGAAGGGCGATATCTCCAAGAGCCATTCGGAAGAGAAGCGCGCCCTGATGCTGCCGCAGGAGCTCAAGGCGATGGGTACGGAGAAGGAAGTGTTCCTGTACGAGGGCATCCCACATCCGGTGATGTGCGAGAAGATCCGCTATTACCAGGACAAGTACTTCACCTCGCGCTTGATGGAGAAGGCGAAGGTCGAACCGCTGACGATCTGATGACCCGCCGCTTGCGTGTAGTTTGGCGAAATGTCACTAACCGGATTGACCTATGAAGTTACTTTCCAGGACCCTGTTACTGATCGCCGCCATGGCGCCGTTCTCAACCAACGCCGGCTTCGCCACGTCCGCACCGACGATGTGCGCCAAAGGCGACCAGCCTGTGTTCTCCTGCCCGCTCGCTAGCGGAAGCAAGACGGTCTCCATCTGCGCGGCGGGGGACGTCGCCCACGGTGCAGGCCGTTTCTACTACGGCTATGGCCGGGTCGGTGCCACGCCTGAACTGACATACCCTGCCAGCGGGGAAACAGCCGCTTTCACGCGTACCCACCTCATGTTCGGCGGTAACAGCGGCGGATATGCGTATGCGTTCACCAACGCGGGTTTCAAATACGTCGTCTACTCGGTATCGGGAGCCAACAACCTTCAGGATGGCGGATTGACGGTCATCAAGGATGGCCAGCCAAAACCACTGAAACAGAGCACCTGCCGAGCCGGCAAGATCATCGACACGGAAGACGATGCGCTCATCGACGCCACGCTCAAGTGGAAGAGCGACCCTGCGATCGAGAAAACCGGCGTACCGGGGCGATAATCGCGTCGCGTGGCCCAGGCGGCACGTTGGCACAGAGCGACATGGAGGGCCTCGGTCATGCTGGACACGCCGAGAGCCAACGGCAAAACCTTCAGCATGGCGGCCCCGCGCGGTAATCGGACCACCGTACCCACCGAACTAACCGGCCGCCCAAAAGGCGGCCGGTTTTTTAGTGCCTCACCGATGCGGAGCCATCGGTTCAGGCGGCGTCGGCGTCGGCGGACTCTGCTGCGGCGCCTGGCTCGGCTGCGGCGCCGGGTTCTGCGGCTGTAACGCCGGCAGCCACTCGCGGCTGCTCTGCTCCAGCGGCTTGGCCACAGACTGGGCCACGTCCACCTCGGCGATCCGCTTGAACGGCGAGTTCAACTCACCCTGCACCGCATAGGCACGCTTGGCGTCGTCGCTGAGCACCACGTGGTCGATCCGGGTCAGGCCCTGCTCGTGGGCCTTGTTCGCCAGCGAGCCGGCAAAGTTGTTGCTCATCTGGTCCGGCGTGCGCCCCTGCTGCGCATCGATCCCGTGCACGGCATCCAGCGCCTGCTTGTACATCGCGTTACCGGCGTGCGTGGGATCGGCGAGGCCGGCGCTCTGGGCCACCGGACGCTGGGTAGCAGCGTGCAATGCTTCCATGGTCTTCGATCCGGCGATGCCGTCCTGGGTCAGCTGGTGATCGCGCTGGAACGACTGCAAAGCATGCCTGGTGTTGCCGCCGAAATCGCCATCCGGATGCAGGGCCTTGCCGTCCGCGCCCTTGTAACCCAGCGCGGCAAGCTGGCCCTGCAAGGCCTGAACCTGCGGGGCGCGATCGTGTTCGCGCAACGTGCCGGCGCGCTGGATGTGCTCCCCGCTAGCCTGGCTGTGCTGTGGCGCACCCTGCCCGTGCGATGCGGACTGTCCGTGCGCGGCAGGCGCAGCGGCCGGCTGGCTACGCACATGGCCGGGGTGGGTAACGTGCAGCAGCCGCTCGTCGGCACCGTTGCGATGCACATTCACGTCCAGGGTCTTGTCGGCGTTGACGTGGGTGGAAATATCCCGGCTGTTGAGCGTGCTCCACTGGCCGTTGACCAGCGCCTGCGCGTGTCCCGAGCGATCCCACGTCACCAGGTCGCGGCCTTCCGCCACGAACCCGCGCTTGTTCTGCGTATTCGCATAGGAACCGCCCTCACCCAGCGCCTGCACCATGCCACGCGAGTGAGCCGGATCGGTGAACGCGTCGCGGATGGCGGCGTATTCGTGCGGCAGGTTGGGATGCGTGGGATCGTTGCCAAGCTGCGTCGGATTGACCGTCGGGTTGGTGAGCACGTGGTCCCACGCCGGGCGTAGCGGATGGTTCGCACCCGTGGCTTGCAAGTCGTTGAACAGCGCCGTGCCGGCCAGCGCGTGGTCGCGGCCGTCGCGTACGTAATCCGGGTAGCGGTCGATCGAGTGCTTGACGTCGTCGACGCTGTGGTGCTCGTTGTTCTGCAACTGCCCGACCAGGCGATTGCCGTACACCTCGCTCTGGTTGTAGAGCTTGGCGGTCATCGTGATCAGCCGCGCCTGGTCCTGCTCCGACGCATGCTGGTACAGCGGCGTCTGCTGGAGCGGGCCGATCGCCTTGGTCATCAGGCGGTCCACCTGCGCGGTGTCGTGACGGTGCACGAAGTCGACGCCCGCATCACTGGCCATGAAGCTGTCCAGGTGCGACTTGACCGTCGCGTCCAGCGGACGGCCATGCTGGGCGGTGATCTGGCGGCCGGTGCGCCCCAGGTCGTCGATCGTCTGGGTGCGCTGGGCCGCATTCAGGGCCCAGTCCGGATGCGCCGTACGCGCCCACGTCTGGTAGGCGTCGGTGAGTTGCGTGGCCACTTCGGGATGCTGGCCCAGGTCGGTCTGCAGCGTACCGATGGAAAAGCCGCTGTTGCCGATCGGGTGCATCGCTGGGTTGCCGTGCGCGTCGTTGCGCACATTGCCCGCGAAACTCAATTTGTAGGCGACATCGCCGCCTTCCGAACTCACGCCAATGGCGAAATACGACAGCGCCCTGGCTTCGTTATCGGTCAATCCTGGCATCTTCCAACTCCTGGTTAACGGTCGGTGTTACGGGGCGTCCTTGCACTGGGTATCGAGCGGCGCCCTGCCACCCTTCGGCACGCGGTCAAGCGTGACGTATTTCGAATAGTTGCCTTCGCTGGCCGGGCCCTCGGCCTGGTACCACGCCAGCCGCTTGCCCTCGGGCACGACATAGGCCGAGACGTCGCCATAGGCCGGGCACGCGGGATAGCCGCCGCGCTCGGCCGGGTCGGCACAGAAACGCGTATACAGCTTGCCGTCCCGCCACTCGCCCTTGAAGCGACCCTGGCTGCCGGACTGGTGGGTGCCGTCGGACCAGGTGCCTTCGGCCGTTTTTGCGGTCGACGCGGTGACGCCGAGCTGGGCGGCATGACCCAGATTGCAGTCGCTGCGGTAGCCCCAGTCGCCAACGATGGCGGTGCCTGTGGCTGCGCCTGTCGTGGACGGAGTTGCGGATACGCGCGTGCCACCGGCGGCTTTCAGGCGCGATGCGAGCTCGTCGGCCCGGAAGCTGGCCTGGGTGGTGGTGCATTCGTTCTTGGCCGTGCTGCCCGGGGGCACGCCACAGGACTGGTTGCGGCCGGCCACCCATTGACGCTCTTCGTCGCGAAGCGCCTTGCGTCCCGGCTCGTCCAGGGACTGCATCAGCTTCTTGTACACGGCATTGAGCCGCACATCCTGCGCGTCGTAGTTACGTGTCGCCTCGTCCTGGCCGGTCGGGGCCGCGGCAGCCACATGGCACAGGGCCAGCGCCACGGCCAGGCCGCACCCGCGCAGGGCACCACGTACCTGGATCCTATCCTTTCGCGTCACACGCATTGCAACTCCCGATGAGAGGTAACCCCTGTTCCCGCGCGGGAGGGTAACAGCGAAAGAGTGAACGATTCGCCATGACCCGCGCCAACCCGTTCCGCGAACGCCTAGCGCTTTTCGGCCTCGCGCTTTTCGCCCTCGACGAACTTGTCGTAGTAACGCACCACCATCTCGGCAACCTCGCTGTTGATGACATGGCCATCCATCGTCGGATGATCCACCGCCATTTCCGTCGCGGCATACATCACCTCGGTGGAGAGTCTCATCGCTACGCGCAGCGCTTCCGGGTCCGCGCTCGGGTAGCGGTCACGTAGACCTTTGAAGCTCGTTTCCGCCACGTCGTCGTGTGAATCGAGACGGATATGGCGCAGCGTGGGTATGGCGCGCAGCGCTCGCATGATCCACACGGCACCGGGAAAGGCCAGCGTGGCGGCATTGATCGCCGCCTGCATGTCGCGCAGGCCACGGATGCTGGCCTCGCGCGAGCCGTCGTACTCCAGTGCCTGTTCCTCTTCCAGCCACGCGCGATAGGCCTTGTTCTGGCAGGCCATCAGGCGTTCGCCCAACACCTTGAGGATGGCGTACTTGTTGGGGAAATAGCGATACAGCGCCGGCGGCGAGATGCCCGCCTGGGCGCAAATCAGGTTCGTCGAAAGCCGTTCCACGCCGACTTCTCCAAGCAGCCGCGCAGTGACCTCGAGGATCGACTCGAAGGTTTCCAGCGAACGCTGCTGGACCGGCTGCTGCTTGGTGTCCAGCGGTATCGCCGGACGCGCGTCGTTCTTCCTTCGACGCGTAACGCTTTTCATGGGTCTACCTCGAAAGGAGTGATCGCAAATTCTGACGATCAGTTGAAGGGTTTCGCATGATAGTTCTTCCATGCGTGCACGCACGTTGCAACGCAAGACGCTGACTTTCCGCACCAGACGCCATGTAAACGTCAAGGCACTGTCACGTGCACACGATAGCTTTGATTACTGTTTTAAACACCCCTCCCCCACAGCTTCCATCCCATGCCCTTCGGCCTCGTCAGAGCTGACCGTTGCGGGCCACCGCGCGGCCGATTTACGCAGGAGTTTCGACGCAATGCATCAGACGGTACGGTTTGGATTCGGCCTGGCGGCACTCGCCACCGCCATCGGCGCGACGGCAGGCACCACGGACGCCGGCATCACGAAACAGACGACCACCCTGCAAGGTGTCGCGGTATCCGCAGGCGTGGACGATCCGAATCTCGCACCACCCGGCAGTGCCGCGGCGCTCGCGCCTTCACAGGGCAACCTGTTCGAGATCGAACCGCAGTCGGTGCTGAGCGCGAATTTCATCCACACGATCGCGACACCGAAGGCGGACTACCTGGCGCTGGTGGAACTCACGCCTTCCGCGGTGAACGCCGCTCCGAACGGTGCCGGCCTGTCCAGCAAGAGCGCCACCATCCGCGGTTTCCAGGACGGCGAATACGACGTGACGTTCGACGGCATTCCCTTCGGCGATCCCGGAGCCTTCGGCCACGCCACCACGGCGTTCTTTCCGGGGCCGTCCCTGGACAAGGTTGTGGTCGACCGTGGCCCGGGAACGGCCAGCAACCTCGGCAACGCGACCTTCGGCGGCACCGTGGCGCTGTACTCCGCACCCACTACGGACAAACCGTCCGGCCAGGTGTCCGCCATGTACGGCAGCGGCGCCACGTGGCAGGTGGCCGGCACCGGCAACACCGGTGCGATGAACAAGATCGGCACCGAGGCCTCGGTCAATTACAGCCACACCGAATCCGACGGCCTGATCGACCACGCCGGCTTTCGCCAGGACAACGTGCTGTTCAAGGTCAACCAACCAGTCGGCGACAACACGACGCTCACCCTGGTAGCCGACTACAACAAGGTGAAGTGGAACACCTTCACCGCCCAGCCCCGGAAGCGCACCGATCTCTATGGCCTGGAATTCGGTGGCCTGAACGACGATCCGACCTCGCAGGGCTACGCCAGCTACAACATCGACGACCGTCATGCCGATTTCGAATACCTCCAGCTGCATGGCGACTACGGCGACTGGCGCGTCGACAACAAGTTTTACACCTACGGCCTGCGTGACAGCGGCCCGGGGGCCGTGAGCCTGATCGGTGCGGTGCCGAACAACGCACTCCTACCCGGTGGCGGTGTCCCGGGTGCGTTCAACAACAGCCGGTATCGCGCGGTGGGCGATTTCCTCACCGCGGAGAAAGACGTCGGTAGCGGCTGGCTCCAGAGCACCGTGAAAGCGGGTATCTGGGCCGAGCGCACCTACCAGGTACAGGACCAGGTGACGGTGGATCTTTCCACGATGACGCCGCGCGTCCTCAAGGGCGAGCCGAACGCCAACATCATCGACACCCGCCAGCACACGAACACGACGCAGAGCTACCTCGAGATCGACTGGCACCCGCTGGAGAACCTGAGCATTGTGCCGGGCGTGAAGCAGATCGTGTTCGACCGCACGCTCGACGGTGTCTCCAACTTCCTGCCGGTGGGCGGTAGCGGCCATTTCGCCACCACGCTCACCTCCGTGGCGGCCAATTACCGGTTCTCGCCGAGCCTGGCCGCGTATGCGCAGGTAGCCAAAGGCTTCCAGGCGCCCAAGGTCAATATTCTGCAGGGCACAGCCGGCACCGGCAACGTCGAGCCGCAGACCACCACGAACTACCAGGCCGGCGTGGTATGGAAGACCCCGACCACCGTGGCGGACGTGGACGTCTACTACATCGACTTCGGCAACCTGGTCACCAGCGTCGATGAACCGATCGGGCCCGGCGGCGCGTTGGTCAGCGTGTTCGTGAACCAGGGCGGCGTGATCTACAAGGGCGTGGAAGGTGAGCTCACGCACATCCTGGGCGACTCCGGGTTCAGCGTGACCGCCAACGGCAGCATCAACAGCGCGTATTCGAAGACGACCCGTCGGCAGATCGCCAATGCGCCGATGTCCACGGCGGATGCCGGCTTCATCTACGACCATGGCCCGCTGTATGGCTCGTTCCTGGTCAAGTACGTGGGCACGCGCTTCGCCGGCGTGGGCGAGACCGGCGGCGCCACTTACAACCCGAACACGCGGTTGCCCCGCTACAACTACACCAATTTCAACATCGGCTACCGCTTCACGCCCGACCTGAGGCTACAGCTGTCGACCAACAACCTGTTCGACCATCGCACCGCGATCCAGGGCAACGGCCTGGCCAAGGACCCGACGTACTACTACCTGGCACGGCGCAACTACACCGTGCAGGCCACCTACACGTTCTGATCGGACCGTTGAACAGGAAAGTGCATCGATGCATACCCACCGCTCCACGGTACGAAACACCTTCGCTGTCGCCCTCGCCTGCCTGATCCTAGCAACGCCTGCCGCCATGGCCACCGACCATGCCGGCGACGTCGATCCGCTCATCGGATCGGACTGGTTCGGCGAGGTGTTCGTCGGCGCCACGCTGCCCTTCGGCATGGTCAAGGTCGGTCCCGACGTGCGTGACTATGGCTATCGGAAGGGTTTCCAGAGCACCGGCGACATCCGCGGCTTCTCGCACCTGCATCTCAGCGGCGGATCGGGCAAATACGAGAACGTGCGCGTCATGGCCACCACCGGCGAGCTGGAACCCGGCGCGTTCCACTCGCCACGGGCCAACGAGGTGTCCGCCGCCGGTTACTACGCCGTGGACCTCACGCGATACGGCGTAAAAGCCGAGATGACCGCCACGCGCCGCATGGGCATGCATCGCTACACCTTCGCGAAGGACGGCGACGGCCACATCACGCTCGACCTCGACCTGCTCTACAAGGACACCGGCCCGGAAAGCCAGCGGTTCCTCGGCGGCGAACTGCGCGTGGTCTCGCCCACCGAGGTGACGGGCGTGGGGCATTACGTCGGCGGCTGGAACGAAGGCGGACCGTACGATGTGTATGTGGACATGATCGTCGACACTCCGGCGTCGGCCACTCGTACGTGGCGCGACACCGCCGTGAGCAATGCATCCACGGTGAGCACCACCGGCGCCATGCCACTCGGGGTCTCGTTCGATTACGCGGTCACGGCCGGCCAGGCGATCCAGGCGAAGGTCGGCATCTCGTTCGTCAGCGAATCCCAGGCCCGTCGCAACGCGACGACCGAAGCGCACGGCTGGGATTTCGACGGTGTGCACCAGGCGGCGGTGGCAGCGTGGAACAAGGTACTGGGACGTATCGAGATCGCGGGGGCGGACGCGACCCGGCGCCGCATGTTCTATACGGCGCTCTACCACACGATGATGATGCCCTCCGACCACACGGACGAAAACCCGAAGTGGACCTCGAACGAACCTTACTACGACGACTTCCAGGCCATCTGGGATACGTTCCGCAGCCAGGGACCCTTACTGACCCTGATCGTGCCGGACGTGCAGCGTGACATCATTCGCTCGCTGGTCGATACCTTCCGCCACACCGGCTACATGCCCGATGCGCGGGTCGGTAACGATAACGGACGCACGCAGGGCGGCAGCAATGCCGATGTGCTGGTGGCCGATGCGTACGTCAAAGGGCTGACCGGCATCGACTACGCCACGGCGTTCAAGGCGATGATGAAAGACGCCACCGTCGCTCCCGCCGATGCACGCAAGGAAGGACGTGGCGGCCTGGAGACCTACAACCGCCTGGGCTACGTGGCCCAGCCCACCGAGCGGGCCGGGTCGCGCACCGTGGAATATGCTTACGACGACTTTGCCATCGCCGAGTTGGCCTGTGGCCTGGGCCACGCCGACGAGGCAAAGCGTTACCGCGAGCACGCCGGTAACTGGGCCAACCTGTGGGATGCCATGAGCGCGCAGGAAGGCGTCACCGGCTTTCTTCGTCCCCGCAACGCCGATGGCAGCTGGGCTGCGCAGTACCTGGTCCGCCGAGGCACCTGGCCGGACTTCTACTACGAAGGCGATCTGTGGACGTATTCGCTCTACGCCCCGCAGGACGTCCGCCGGTTGATCGCGCTGTCGGGCGGCAACGAGGCCTTCGTGAAGCGCCTGGACACGGTGTTCGACAACCTGCATTTCGACATGACCAACGAGCCGGGCTTCCTGATCCCGGACCTCTACCTCTGGGCAGGACGCCCCGACCTCACCGCCGATCGCGTCACGACGTTCCTGCACCGCGCGTTTGGTGCGGATCGCTCGGGCATTCCGGGTAATGACGATTCCGGCGCGATGTCCAGCTGGTACGCCTTCCAGTCGATGGGTTTCTATCCGAACGCGGGCCAGGACGTCTACCTGATCGGCACGCCCTCATTCAGCGAATCACGGATCGACCTGGGCGGTGGCGAGACCTTTACCGTGCATGCCACGAACTTCACGCCGGACGGTACGAACCGCTATGTGCAGTCGGCCACGCTCAACGGACAGCCACTCGATGCGGCGTGGTTCCGCCACGGCCAGATCGACAAAGGCGGCACCCTCGACCTCGTCATGGGGCCGTCGCCCTCGCGCTGGGGTACCACGTCGCCCCCGCCGTCCCTGTCCGACCCCGACTTCGCCCTGTGCACACGCGCCCGCCACTGATCGCCCCGAGGATACCCATGGCTTCCCTTCGTTTCCGCCTGCTGCCGCTCGCCGCGGCTTCGTTCCTCGTCGCATCGGCTGCGTTTGCCGCGACGAGTGACCTCCGCCTCAACCAGATCCAGGTCATCGGCACGCACAACAGCTATCACGCCGGCTTTGCACCCAGCGCCACGCGCGTGATGCAGAAGGAAGCGCCGAAGGAGTTCGCGGCGATCGACTATCGCCACCCTTCCCTGACCCGCCAACTCGACGACGGCGTGCGCCAGGTGGAGCTGGACGTGTTCGCGGATGCCAAGGGCGGCCTGTACCTCGACCCGGCGATCGACCACCTCATCGCGATGAACGGCCTCCCGCCCGACCCGCCGACCGCGGCGCCGGGCGTCTGGGAGAAACCCGGCTTCAAGGTCATGCACATCCAGGGCGTGGACCAGCGCAGCACCTGCCAACCATTCACCGCATGCCTGACCGAACTGCGTGCGTGGTCGCGCGCGCACCCCGGACACGCGCCGCTGTTCGTGCTGGTCGAAACCAAGGATGAGCCGCTCAAGGCGAAGATCCCGACCGTCATGCCGGAGCCCTTCACGCCCGCCGTCTTCGATGCCTTGGATGCGGAGATCGCCTCGGTGTTCCCGCGCGACGAGATGATCGTTCCCGACGATGTGCGCGGCGATCACACTAGCCTCGACGAAGCCGTGCGCGCGGGAGGCTGGCCCACCCTGGGCAAGGCACGCGGCAAGGTGGTGTTCCTGCTCGATCAGCGCAAGGTGGAAGTCGTGTACGGTGAGGGTCATCCTTCGCTACGTGGCCGGCTGATCTTCACCAACGCCACGCCGGGCGCCGACGATGCCGCGTTCACCGAGTGCAACGAATGCTCGGCGGACGAGATCGACGCGCTGGTGCGTCGGGGCTATATCGTGCGTGCGCGGACCGACGATCCGGCGCAGGGACAAGGCGTCAAGAACGACACGACACGCCGCGATGTTGTGCTGGCCAGCGGAGCCCAGCTGATCAGCACGGATTACCCGGCTGGCGAGCCGTCGGAGCATGGTTACTCGGTGGGTTTTCCGGGTGGGGTGACGGTGCGGTGCAATCCGGTGGTTACGACGAAGGGGCAGTGTCCGCACGCGGCGCTGGAGGCCCGATAGCTACTATTGGGATAGGTGACTTAATTATAATTCTTCAATACTAAAAATTGATGTTTTCGCGCCTTCTCCATCAGCTCCTAAAAAAAATCAAATGGCAAATTATTTAATCAATCATCATCTTCCAAGCGATCGCGATCAGTAACAACTTGAGAAACATTCGCTGCATACTCGAGCCAATCTTCGTAGCTCGAAAATCTTGCTCTGATTCGTTCTCTTTGATCATCGGCCCAAGGATTCAACAGAACTACATCTACGGACTTGAACGGCGTGACAAAAAACAAGCCATTAGGTCTTCACCGACGGCCTGCGCGAAAGGAAGTACGGCCGAGCCAGATACTTCTGAACAGTACGCTATGGATCGTTCCGGCGTGGGAAGAAACGCCCTGGGGCTTAAGCCCTCTATCACTTTTTCGACGGGGTTAGCCCAGCATTTGCAAGTACTTTTCAAGAATAAGAACTTTCTGCCCTCTCAATTTTCAAGAATGTACATTCTCGGATCTTGCCTGTCCACGACCACCTCCGACATCACCCCACAACTGTTCTCGAAGCCACTCTATAACCTAGCAAATTACATAGTTACCGGTCAGAAGTCCGAGTCCTTCGATTAAGTTATTACATATCTCCTGCCTTTTCGCTTCGGATATAACCGAGCGCAAGTCCGTGCTTACCCAATGCGTCAAATCGCGAGCATACACGTAAATTTTTTTTCCATCCCGATCATACCCAATCGATATGTCCGCAGAACATCCTCCGTCACGATACTCCAAGTAGTCCGGATGCTTTATCTGGATTAGTACCCCGGCATCATTACGTACCCCACCTTCACTCAACTTGTGAAAGTTCATACTAGTTAACTCCAACTGCAAGCTACTCAACAGCCATTCTTTTCACTTAACATAACGGAAAAAACCCCAGAGCGAGTAGTGATTACATACAATTCCATCGCATTGCCGTCCGGGATAACCTAAGCTCCTGACCATTCTCAAACTGGAGAAACATTATATACCCAGACCTAATGCCAGACCTCACTATACGATGATTGCTGGTGGCATACCTTCCTTTGGACGGGGGATGTAGGCCTAATCTCTTGTTCGCGTGCCAGCAGTAAATGGGTTGATCTCATGGTTAACTAAGACCTTTCAATAGAGGAGCTTGATCAACTTATCGAAGATTACGGGAACTTCGCCGACCCTATCCGGCCCAATCATTACATTCATAACTTCTTCCTGAATGCGTAGGTCGACGACATGAATTCCCACCCACCCCTCAGACCAGAAGTCGATTCCCCCTATCCTTGATTTTCCCTCCAAATCAACCCTTTCTATGTCGCCGAAGTCACCACCTTTAAATGAAGAATAAGAAAGTACATATCCCGACAAATGGGGTTTAATATATTGATCAAATTCATCTCTCGTCATGCGTCCTCATTTCACTTTCCAGTTCTAACGCTTTTAAATCCGGCTAGCCTTCGCAAGTTGGTGGCCTGAGAAAGACGCACCCATGTCCTTGCAGATAGCAACTGGCGGTTACAAGCAGGTCGGCCGTCAAGCCGAGATTCTCAAGCAAGTGACGGAACTTACCAACCGTTGCCTCATTGGGAATCGGCTCGCGTCCCAGTTCGATACCGACAAACCGATGTCGACACTTCCGCTTATGCCGGCGATCGCCAGCGACCGGCGCTCACTCACTTCCTGGCTGATCAGATAGCGCGCCAGCTTGCGCCGGTCCGGTGCGCTCACCATTTTCTTCGCAGGGCTTCCTTGACAACCTCATTTTTCAGGAGATTCTCGGCCCGCAGCGTCTTAAGCCGGACGTTCTCCGACTCCAGATCCTTCAGCCGCTTGGCCTCGGGCACGCTCATGCCGCGGAACTTGTTTCGCCGCAGGTAGTACAAGGCTTCAATGAAACCGTGCTTGCGACAGGTCCTTGACTGACATGCCGGCCTCGGCCTGCGCAGGAAGCCAATGATCGGATCTTCGGAAAAACGCTTCTTCACGCTCAATCGCCCTTAGGAAATTGAACTCGAAACCGGCGCGCCACCCAAATTTTGGGGACTTCGCTTCCACCCGCGATACATAGAGTCAAATGTAAAGGAGAAGGACGGCCGATATGTAACTATCAAAAACGAAGTTACTCGTACTTATCTTTTCACCGTTCCTAATGCGACAACAACCATCACCATAACTGCACCATATGCTCCGAATTTAACTACGATAGGCATGACCGCCCATAGGTCAAAGGGAAGGCCAAGCATCCAGGTTTTTATATAAGCTAAAATAGGTATAAAAACAATAAAAGCAAAAAAACTAAATATTCCAAACAGCAGCACCCAAAGCATTTTTTTCATTGATTATGATCTACCTTCTTTTCATCGATCTTCATAAAATAATCCACAACCACGTTCGAGCTTTCGGTTGACACAGGTCCGAACACGTTTCCAAGAACAGTCGGAGTAAGCGATGATGGCAACACTTGAGACGATAGAGATGTAACCTTCTCGCCAAATTGAAAACCTATCCCACCTGTAATAGCGGAATTTACCGTATTAACAAACACATTGTCGTTTTTTCCGTAGACAGCATTGGTAAGTTCTGTTTGTACAAAGCCGCCAGTAGCGTTAACGCCGGCATTCCACCAAAGGCCGCCACCGGGACCCAATGCACCGGTTACTCCGGCAACTCCAACTTCGATAGGATTCACTTTCGACATGTCTCCATCGTTTTTTATAAGTTGAGCGCCAACATTAACCGTGGCGCCGGTAAGAGCCACGCCCGCGCGAGTAGTCAACATTAAGCCAACTAAATTTACAGTCGTGCCCGCCGGGCGAGCAGCATTTGCTGCAGCGAGTGCTGGAACCCCTGCTGACAGGCCGCCACTGGCTCCGGTAAGGGCAAGCTGACCGTAAAACTTATAGAAATCGTTGTCTGACTGCTTAATTACGTCGCTGGCATAATAGTTCATCAGAACATCTTTATTAGCCCAATGTGCGAGAAGGCTTCCTTGCTGGGCTTCGTTGGTCGCTATACCGCGCTGGCCGAGACCATACTCCATGGCGCCATAGTACGCCTTGGATGCGCTGTCGTTGCTGCTGAGGTAGTCATACAGCGCGAATGCATTCTTCGAGCCATCCTCGGGTGCCATAGGTTTAAAGATATCAACTGTCTCCCCCCCTACTTGGTAGAGGTTGTTCTTCTGCAAGAAGCCACGGGCCAACGAGTCATCTGAGAGGCCTTTGCCACCACCGATTTGATCCGTACCAAGGCCAAGGTCAATTCCCGAGTCTTGTAGCCGAATAGCTTCCAAAACAAGTCGATTCTGTGCTTCTTCATTAGATAGTCCGTTTTCCTTGGCAAACTCCGAAACATTCGCCAAAACACCTTTCAGCAAGTCAGGGTGCAATTTCTCGTTGTAGACCTGGCCCGCCAAGGCAGTACTCGCTCCCGCGCCAGAGCCCGTAGCGGCGCCGATGGCAACGCTTGCGAGCTGCAACAGCGCTAGGCCCTCACGGCTCCCCGGCGGAATATTGTGCTGTTCGAGATACGTCTGCATGGCGCCACTTGCCGCCTCACTGGTACCTGCTCCCAAGCCGCCTTGCCACGCGTTGCCGCCGCCCATTGCGGCTGCCGCCGCACCGACCATGCCGTGGAGCAAAATTTTTGCACTGCCACCGTCTTGCCAGAGCGCCATCTGTTCGGAATCGCCCTTAGCTGCAGCCTGTTGGTACATATACTGCGCCATATCTCCAGTGGCCCTCATGCCTACGGCCCCAGCCACCTGCCCCATCTCTTGCTGCTCAGCCACCTTCTTCTGATCGAAGATCGTCTTCAACCCGCCGGCGTCGATGTCCGGGTTCCGATCAAGCCCACTCAGATCCCTGCCCGGCTGCTCACGAACGTCGATCGTTCCTTCGGCGATACCCGCCTTGGTCGTACTGCTCGAATCCTTCGACTGCGGCACGCTCATGCTGCCGCTGAAGCCGCCACCGCCGCCGGATACGCTCGCGCTGAAGGAGTGGTACTCGGCCTTGTTCTGAAGATCGCTGAAGGTCAGCGAACCGGTGCTGAGTGCGTTTTTCGATGCGTCCGCCGAGCTGGCGATCACCGCGCCCTTCAGGTCGGTGTTGCCACCGACGTAGATGTCGTAGCCACCCTTGCCGGCGCCGATGCCGCCGATCTGGTCGACGCTGGTGTAGTTGCTGGTGGTCTTGCCGACGGCGACGCTGACCTGGCTGCCGTAGCCGTATACGAAGGTTCCGCCGACCTGCCAGTACTGGCTGGCATAGTCGTTGGTGGCCTGGTGGCTGGCCATGTTGAGGTCGCCGCCGATCGCTGCGACGACGGTTTCGCCCTTGGCCTGCGCACCCAGGATGTTGGCATCGTTACCCGCGATTAGGCTCAGCTTGTCGGTCGCGCTGACCGATGTGTTGGCATTCGTCGTGCCGTTACCGTGGGCGATGCCCTTCCCGACGGATGCCGTCACGTAGATACCCGTCTGGCTGCCGACACTGAAGCCGACTTCGCCACTGGCGTTCGCGCTGCTGCTCTTCTGCGTGTGCGTTTCGAGCTGGCTCAGCAGGTTGAGGTCGTGGGTCGCGGCCAGGTTGACGTTCTTGCCGTCGACCTGGCTACCGATGACGTTGAGGTCGCCGTTGGTCGCGGCGATGGTGATGTCGCCGCTGCTGCGCAGCGTGCTTCCTGCCGTGGTGTCGTCATGCGTGGTGGCGCGGCTGTTCGCCGTGCTGGCACCTAAACCGATACGCAGGCTGACCCCACTGGCTTTGGCCGCACCCTCCGCGCCGCTGGCCGTGTTGCCGTCGGCGTCCGGAACGTTGCCGCCGGCCGCTTGTCCTTGGGCGCCCGCCGCCGCGGCACCAGCGCCCTTCACCGTATCGACGATGCCGTAACCCGCCTGCATCGCGTACAACGCCTTGAGGCGGTCGTCGTCGGCTTGACCGCCGCGATGCGCCGATTCGTACGCACCCTGCGCCGCGCTGGCCATGCCACCGGTGAGACCGACGTTGATCCCGCCGGAGTGCACCGACTGGGTCTGTTTGGTATCGAGCGTGCCGAGGCCAGCGTCGATCGTGACGTTCTGGCCCACGATGGTCGTGCCGGTCTGGCTCAGGATGGTCGAGCCGGTGATATGCACGTCCTTGCCGGCCGCCATGGTCACCTTGCCATCGGTACTGCCCACCATGCTGCCGGTGGCATCGACCTGGGTGACCTCCAGCGTGTTCTTCGCTTTCTGGTTGCCGATGGTGACGCTCAGGCCGTTCTGGATGAAGCCCGAGGTGGATACGCTCTGCTTGCGACCTTCGGCGTGGGTACTCACGGCCGTGCCGATGTTCAGGTCGTTGCCTGCGGCAAGCGTCACATCGTGCGTGCCGGCGACCTGCGCCGCCTGCGTGGTGAGGTCGTGACCGGCGCTGACCGTCACCGTGTCGCCGCTCAGGAGCGTACCGATCGCTACGTGATCCTCGCTGACGTCGGCGTTCGCCCTGGTCTGGGTCTGGTAGTTGTAATCGGTAGGCATCAGACCACGGGTCATACCCGAGCGCTTGGTCGTCTTGTTGTGGCTTTCGTCGTAGACGTCGTCACCCGTCAGCAGGTTCACGTCATGACCGGCCGACAAGCCGATAGCCTCCTTGGCCGTGACCGAAGCGGCCGTGGCATTGAGGTCGTTACCGGCCACCAGCCTGACGTTATCGCCGTCGAGACTCGTGCCGACCGCCAGGGTCTTCGAGGTTTCATCGTGCGTCGTGGTGGTCTTGCTGCTGAGCAGGCCACTCTTCTTTTTCTTCGTATCGGTAACGACCGTATGCGTCTCGTCGGCCGTCGCCAGCGACAGGTCGTGACCCGCACCCAGCGCGATATCCCCGGCGGTCTTGACGTCCGCCGCCTGTAGCGTGAGGTCGTGCGCGGCGACCATCTGCACGCCGGTGCCTGCGTTCACCGTCACGCCGCGCACGGTTTCGTCCGTGGTCGTCTGGGTGATGCGCTTCTTGCCTTCCTTCCCGCTCGACGTCTGCGAGGTGCTGTCTGTGACGGTAGCCAGCGTCAGGTCGTTGCCGGCCTGGAGGCCGACCGTCTTGCCCGCGGTCAGCTGCGTACCTTGCAGCAGCGCGTCGTTGCCGGCGGCGACGCTCAGGTTGCCGCCGGCGTCGAGGGTCGTCACCTGATGGGTGACGTGGTTGGCATTGCCATTGGCGGCGGCGGTCAGCGACAGGTCGTGACCGGCGAGCAGCGCCATGTCCGCACCGCTCTTCAGCGTCGCGACCTGGGCGTTGAGGTCATGGCCGGCGGACAGGCCAAGCGAGCCGCCCGCATCGATCTGCGTGGCTAACGTTTGCGTGTTCCAACGGTTGCCGGTCTGCACGGCGCCGAGGGTCAGGTCGTGACCGGCCTGGAGCATGGCGTCACCGCCGGCACTCAGTGCCGAGCCGGACAGGGTCATGTCGTTACCCGCGACCAGCGACAGGTTGCCGCCGGCGCTCAGACCGATACCATCGGCACGCGTCGTCGTGATGCTGCTCCAGCGGTACGGCGTTTCGGTAGTGACGGTGGACGACAACGACAGGTTGTTGCCCGCCATCAGGGCCAGGCTGCCGCCAGCCGATACGCCGTTGCCGCTGAGCGACAGATCGTGACCCGCCGTCAGTAGCGCGTTCCCACCCGACGAAACCACCGTATTGCTCAACGACAGGTCGTGGCCGGCACTGACCTGCAAGCCCTGAGTGGCCGTAATGCTGGAACCCGCCAGGCCACGCACACCGAGCCCGGCCAGGTTCTCCGAACGGATGTCACCACCCGCCACGAGCGCCACGCCGGCGCCGTCGATACGGCCGTTGGTGTTGACGATATCCTTGCTCGCCGAGAGCGCGGTCAGGCCATCGCTGGAGATCCGTCCACTGTTGAGCAGGTTTTGCGCGGACAGCACGGCGCTGTTCTGGCCGCGAATCAGGCCATCGTTGGCGAGCGTGCCGCTGGCGTCGATGGATACGTCCTTGCCGGCGATCACCGCACCCTGCGCGGTGAGGCCCAGACTGCCGCCGGCCAGGTAGACGACCGGGACGAGCACCTCGTGACCCTGCACGTTCTGCTGCACGAGCCAGACGATGTCCTGCGTAAGCGAGCTGACCTGGTCGGCCGTCAGCGCCACGCCGACGCTGAGGCTCATCGCCCGGGACACGTTCGAGGCGTTGTTCATCAGCGCCTGGTACTCGGCCAGGCCGCTGGCGTAATTCGACAGGTACGCACGACCCGTGAGCTGGGTCACCTGCTGGGTGACCAGTTGCTGCTCGTAGAAGCCGTCGCCCAGGCGCATCATCGTGCGGGCCGGATCGACACCCAAGTGGTCGAGCAGGTAGTCGCTGCTGATGAACTGGCTGTAGTCGGCGAAGCGTGCGTTCGTCTCGATCAGGTAGTTGCTGCTCGGTGCGTGGCCGAGCAAGGCCGTGAGATAGGCGCTGCCCATCGATCCCACCGAACGCGCCGACGCACCGCTGGCGGCGGCCGAGAGCACGCCCGCATCGACGCCACCTACCGCCACGCGCTGGCCACCACCCGTGCTGCGCACGAGATTGTCGCCGGTCGGACCGTCGACGGTGACCGTGTTGCCACCACTACCGCCGGTCAACGGCGCCGATGAAGTGCCACCATCCACGGTCACGCTCTGGCCGGCACCGGCCGCGCGTACCGAGTAGATACCGCCGGTCGGCAGGGTCACGCCCGCCAGCGGCTGGCCCGCGCCGCCGAGCACCTGCGGTGCATGGCCGGTCGCGGGGTCGACTTGCGCACCGATGGCGATGCCGCCGCCGGCCTGCGCGCCGCCCTTGTTCGCGGTCGACAGACCGATCGCCTGCGCGTTCGGGTCGAGGCGCACGTTCGACACGGAACGGCCGTCGGCCGTGACACCGCCGTTGCTGACGTTCACACCGCCGATCGATACACCCTGGCTGCCCGACATCACGGCCGGCAATGCGTTGTAATTGTCGTGGATGTAATGCGACGGATCGGTATCCGGGCGGCGCGTGTACGATTCCTTTTCCTGACCGGGGCGGCAGAGACTCTGTTGCCAGCCGCAGCCCATATGGTGGTTGACGGCAACGGCCTGGATCGTGCGCCCCAACGCCAGCGACTGGTTAGCCACATTCTCGTTACCGAACACCATGCCGGTACCGCCACCCGCACCGGCCTGGTTGACCGCAAGGAAACCCGCTGCGGCGATCGTGGACGTGTTGTTGTTCACCGAGCCGTATAGCGAGATGTTGCCACCCGAGACGATCTGCGATTGCGCGCTCGCGGCCACGACGGTGGACTGCGAAATCGTGTGGTACTCGGTCCAGGTCTCGTACTCCTGCACCTTGTTCATGGCATAGGTGTAGTCCGAGCGCGGCAGCGGTTGTGAGGCGTCGTACTCCGCCTGCGTCAACGTATGGCTGTCGGTCTGCAGCACGCGCCGCACGTTGTTGATCTGGTTCGCCGCCAGCAGGATGCTGCCCTGCGCCTGGATCGAGCCGGAATAGTTGTCCACCTGACCGGCGCGTGTGTCGAACTGGCCCTGCCCATTGCGACCCGCGCCGGCGATATTGATGTTGCCCAGGCTGAACACCTGCGCATCGCGGTTGAGCAGGTAGTTCGTGTAGATGTCGACGTTGCGCGTCGCGGCGATCGTACCGCTCTGGTACGCCGCGTTAGCGGTCTGCGTGCCGAAATCGGCACCGTTGATCACGGTACCCGCCTGCACCGTGACGTCGCCACCCATGATCGTGCCGGTGTTGTTCACCCAGCCGGCATGGAGGCCGACCGTGTCGCCCTGGATGCTACCGGCATTGGTGATCGTGCCGCCCGTGTTGAGCTGGGTGTTCGACGAGTTGAGAAGCGCGCCGGCGCTGTTGGTGATGTTCGCCGCGCTGATGGTCAGGCCCTGCACCGCCTGGATGCTGCCGTTGTTGACGAACTGACCATCCACCGCGAGGTTGAAGCCACCGATCGCCTTGATGCTCGAACCCGCCGCCTGGATGTAGTCGCCGACCAGGTGCATGCTCAGCGTGTTGTTGGCGACGATGGTGCCTTGCCCGACGAGGTTGCGGATGTCGAGCACGACGTTACCCACGCCGCCCAGGCCGTCGATGCCGGCCTGCACTGTGCCGCCGCTGTTCTCCAGCGTCAGCAGGCTGAGGTTGAGCTGGCGACCGGCGGTGATCTTGCCGCCTGCGTTGTAGGCGGTCGCACCACCGTTGGTGAAGGTGAAGGTATTGCCGGCGTATGCCGTGCCGTTGCTGTTGTCCAGCTGGCCGGTCGACAGCGTCATGTTGCCCGCCGCCACCAGCGTACCCGCCTGGCTGTTGCCGATCGACGATGCCGTGAGATTGACGTCGCCCTGTCCACCGAGCGTGCCGCCACGGTTGTCGATCGCGCCGCCGGTGCTGACCTGGGTGACCTGCCCGCTCGCATTGGCGATACGGCCGCCGACATTGGCCAGCGAGCCGGCATGGAACGTCGTCGCACCGTTGCTTTCGATCCGGCCCGCGTTGTTGGTGAGGCCGTTCGCCGTGCGCAGGTCGAGGTTGCCGCGGCTCTGCAACAAGCCGTTGCTGTTGTTCACCGTGTCGCCGATCTGTAGCCCCAGCGTACCGCCGGAGACCACGCCGCCGACATTGCTCAGGCTCGCCACATCGAGCTGCGCGGCCCAACCGGCGGCGATCGTGCCGCCGCCGTTATCCAGCATGCCGACGATGCCGAGGTTCACCGCGCCATTGGCGGCTTGCACCGTTCCGCCCGCGTTGTTCAGGCTTCCCGCGCCGACGTGCGTCGTACCCGACGTCGCCTGGAGCAGGCCACCGCCATTGTTTACCGTGCCGGACACCGTTACGTCCAGCGTGCTGCCAGATATCGCACCGTTGGCGGTGTTGCTCAGCGACGCACCAGAAACGGTGGTCCCGCCGTGTGCATTGATGAGGCCGCCGTCGTTGGCGACGCCGCCGCCAGCGACGACCTGTGTCGTGCCGTTGGCCGTGAGGTTGCCCTGCCGGTTGTCGACGTCCTGGGACACGTTGATATCGAGCACACCCGTACCCGCCACCTGCACGTTGCCACCGGTGTTGACCAGTCGGGTGCCGCGCAAGGCGAGGCCTGCCGCGTTGGTGGCGATCGTGCCACCGGTGTTGTCGAGCACGCCGGTCGTCTTGATCGAGGTCGCACCCACGCCGGTCTGCAGTAGCTGTCCCGCACCGTTGTCGAGGCTGCCCGTGGTTAGCGAGAGCTGGCCCGCCTGCATACGCGCCGTGCGTCCATTCGCGCTGCGGTTGGTGAGCTTGCCGTTGGTCTGCGCGGTCAGCACGCCGCCGATGGCGAGATCGCCACCGGTGTGATCGATATCGCCGACGCGAGCGATCAGCGAGGCGTCGCCACCCGCACGCTGCGTGCCGTTGGAAAGGTCCAGCGCACCGGCTTGCACGTCGAGCGCACCACCGGCCAGCAGGCTGCCGTGCGCCGTCAGGCCCGCGTCGGCAAGCGTATGCAGCGTGCCGCTGGTGCCCAGCGAGCCGTCCTGCTTCACGCCGGCACCGAGCACGCCGTCGACGCCGATGGTCTGGGCACGCACGGTCAGGTCGCCCGACGACAGCGTGCGACCGCTGTTGTTCACGGTCGTTCCAACGAGGGTGATGCCATTCGCGCCGAGGGTACCGTTCTGGCTCAGGGTGCCCCCGCTCTTCAGCGCGGCATCCTGCACGACGATATCGCCATCGGACGTCAGGTCGCCCTGCGCCGTCAACGTGAGAGTCGTGGCGGTCAGCTGGCCGCTCTGGTGAAGCGCGGCGGCGCTCGACACATCGAGGCGACCCGCGGACGATACCGTGCCGCCGAGCGTGAGATCGCCCTGTCGCGCGAGCACGGCCATGTCACCCTGCTGCGTACCGAGCGTGCCGGTCGTGGCGACGCTGCCCGCGCGCAGGTCCATGCCCTTCGCCGCGACGAGGCTACCGGCGTTCTGCAACGCACCCGCCACGTCGATGGCGACGGTGTCCGCGCCATACATCTGCGCTGAGGCGCCCTGGTTGAGCGCGGAGGCACCCAGGGTCAGTGCCTTGCCGGCATAGAGCGTGCCCTGATTGTCCAGCACGCCACGCGCGGCGATGACCAGGGTGCCATCGGAGGAAAGGTTGCCCGTAGATGCCGTGGAGATACGGGTGCCGGTCAGCGTCATCGTCGATCCGGACGCCAGCTTGCCCGCATTGACGAGATCGCCATTGGCGTCGACACGGAGCATGCCGGCTGCCTGCGTGGTTCCCGCCAGCGCGACGTTGCCATGGCTGGTCAGCTGCAGGTCCTGGGCGCTGGCTATGACACCGTTGCTGTCGACGCTGCCGGCCACGATGGTCAGCGCGCCATTACCCTGCAGCGTGCCGGACGCCGTCTGCGTGAAGGCGCCGCCGACATCGAGCGTCGCGGTGCCCTGCGCGCCGATCGCGCCGCTGTTGTCGAAGCCGCCACCGGCATGCACGCCAAGCCCATTGCCGGCGTAGACCGTGCCGCTGTTGTGCAACGCCGTCGCGGTACCCAGGGTCATGTCCGCATGACTGGACGTATCGCCCGCCAGCGTCAGGTCACCCGCGGATGAAAGGTCCACCGTCATCGCACTGAGCGAGCCGGTCTGGCTCAGCGCACCGGCCGAGGTGCCGCGCAGGTTGCCCGCGGCGACCGTCGTGCCGGTGAGCGTGACGTCGCCCTGCGTCGTCGCCAGGTCGACATCGCCCTGCGTGGTTCCGAGCTGGCCGGTGCTACGCAGGCTACCGGACTGGATAGCCACGCCATTCCCGCCGACGATGCTACCCGCGCTGTCGAGCGCGCCGCTCAGGCCCATGGTCAGCCCGGCCTGGGCGGTGGTCTGCGCCTGAATGCCTTGGATGAAACGGGTCGCGTCGAGGGTGAAGAGCTGGCCCGCGTAAAGCACACCGTCGTTGACGACATCCTGCGCGATGGTCAGCGCGAGATTGCGCTGCGCGCTGATCGCGCCGTTGGCGAGGTTGGTCGCTTGGGTGTTGCCGAGGATGACGTCGCGCGCGGCGACCATCGTCGACGCATTACGCAGCGTGCCACCGGAGAGATGAATGTCTCGCGTCGCCTGTACGCGTCCCGCCAGATCGACCGATGCCGCATTCAGGGCCGCGTCGTTGCCCGCGTCGAGCGTTCCCTGCGAGGTGATCGATGCCGTGTCGAACTTGATGTCGCCACCGGCATGCACCACACCGGCGGTGCCTACCGTGATGCCCTGGGCCGCCGATAAGGTGGCCTGGGTGCCCGCCGAGAGCGTGCCGTCGACGGCGAGGGTCGTTCCCGCGTTCAGCGTCGCATCGGCGTCGCTGTATGTGCTGCCCCAGAGGTCGATCCCGCTCGTCGCACCCAGCACAAGCGTCTTCGCGCTCAACGAGCCGATCTGCGTCAGGTCGCCGGCCGAGGTGGCTTGCAGGCCACCGGCGGATACGGTCTTGCCGCTGAGGATGAGATCACCCTGCGTCGCGCTCAGCGCGACGTCGCCCACGAGGGTGCCGAGTTGCCCGGAGCTCGCGAGGCTGCCCGCGGTGATGGACAGGCCCTGTCCGGCGACGAGGCGTCCCGCGTTGGTGAAGGCGCCCGACAACACGAGGTCGATGGCATGCGCCGCACTGATCTGTCCGTTGTTCGTGAGATCGCCGCTGCCGGTCATGGCGAGCGTCCGCGTCGCGGATATCGCACCGTCGTTGGTAACCGTAGCTGCCTCGATGGATACGTCGCGCCCTGCGACGACTTGGGCACCGTTCGTCAGTGTCGATGTCGCGTTCAACGCCACGTCGCGTCCTGCTTGCAGCGTGCCGCCCAGCGTTGTCGTCCCGGCCTGAAGACGGAGATCCTGACCCGCATCGAGTACGCCGCGGGTCGTCAGCGCGTCGGCCGACGCATTCAGGTCGGCGCCACTGTGGATGGTGCCCGAGGCATCCAGCGTGGTGCCGGCATGCATTGAGAGGTCGCCATCGGCGTAGACTGTACCGGTCGACGCCATCGACTGCGCCGCGTCGAATGCCGCTGCGCCCACCGCATGGATCGATCCCGCCAAGGCCATCGAGCGCGCCGCGCCCATGTCGAGCGAGGCACCGCTGAGGGTGCCGTCGACGATGAGGTCCTGGGCCGAACGTGTGACCAGCGCGCCCGCGCCGGAGGTGTTTCCGGTCAGGCGCACGTCGCCCTGTGTGGACGTGAGACGCACGCTGCCTAGCGTCGACCCCAATGAGCCGCTGGAATCGAGACTTGCGGCGGTAACGCTCAGCGATGTGCCCGCGACGAGGTTGCCTGCGTTGTGGAGATCACCGCGCAGGTTCACGACCGCGGTATCCGCCCCGGTCGCCGCGCCGGATGCGCCGAGCGACCATGCGTTCGCATTTACGCTCAAGCCATGGCCGGCGTAGATCTTGCCGTTGTTCGCGACGTCACCCGTGACGGTCAGTGCCGTGTCGCGGGTAGCGGACAAGGCGCCCGTGTTCGTCACGGAGGCCGCGTCGACGCCGAGGTCCCGGCCGGCAACCACCTGAGCGTCGTTGTCCAGCGTACCGCCGGTCGCCAGTGAGAGATCACGGCCCGCCTGCACCGTACCTGCCGTGCGGATCGTATCCGCCGAAAGGCGTACATCCCTGCCCGCGTCGAGCTGCTTGCTGCTGTCGATCGTGCGCGCCTGCACGCCGAGGTCGGCGCCTGCGTGCAGCGTGCCGGCATTGACCACGCTTCCGTCGGCACGGAGGGCCAGCGAACCGTCGCCGTAAAGCGAGCCGCTGTTGGCCAGGTCCTTCGACGTATGCACGGCCACGTCGCCACGGACGTAGAGCGAGCCGTTATTCGACAGTGTGGCCGCGTCGATGTCCAGCGAGCCGGCGGTGAGCTGTCCTGTCTGCTGCAGGCTACCGGCCGTGCGTGCGCGCAATGCACCACCAACCACGGTACTGCCGGCGAGGGTCATGTCCGTCGCACTGGTCAGCGACGCATCGCCCTGCCGTGTGCCCAGTTCGCCGGTGCTGAGCAGCCCATGCGTATCCACGGCCAGACCGAGGCCACCGACCAGGCTGCCGCCGTTGACGGTATCCCCGGAGACACGCGCCTGGACGCTGCCGTCGGCGTAGATCTGGGCCGTCGCGGTCTGGCTGAGCGCCGCCGCTGCCAGCGACATGTCGCCGCCAGAATACAAGGTACCTTGGTTAGCCAGCGTACCGGCCGTGGTCACCGCAAGAGCGCCGGTGGCCGAGAGCACACCTGGACCTTCGTTGCCGAAGGATGCCGCCTGCATGTCCAGGCGCCCCCCGGCGACGACGTTTGCCCGGTTGGCGATTACGCCAGCGCCCTGCATGGAAAAATCGGTGCCGGCCTGGACGGCACCGTCGAGCGTGGTGTCGCCCCGGCTCGTCATCGCAAGCGCGCCACCGGCATCCATGACACCCAGGCTGCTCACGGCGCCCGCATCCACCGACAAGGCGTTACCGGCATGCAGCGTGCTCGTGGCCGTCGTCTCGACCGCGCCACCCACCGATGCGCGACCGCTCCCCGTCGCATAGACGATGCCGTCGTTGCGCAGGCCGGTGCCCGTCGAGATATCGAATGACTGCGCGGTGTAGACCACCCCGCTATTGCGCAGTGCACCCGACGTGGTGAGCGTTAGGTTGCCACCCGCATTGACCCGGGCGGACTGGTCGATGTCGCCATAGGCGCGCATGCTCAGGGCATTCGCCGCGATGACGCTACCGCGCAAGGTCAGTGCGCCCTGCGTGGTCAGCGACACATCGCCCGTCTGCGTACCGAACGTGCCGTCGAGCGTGACCGGACCGGCCGCGTCGAGCCCCAGCCGGTTCGTCGCGACCGTGGTGCCGCCCAGGCGCACCTCGCCCGCGCTGCTGAGCGTGAGGTCACCGGCCTGGGCCGCGATGACCCCGCTGCTGACCACGCCGACGCCGGCCTCGGTACCCACCAGGCGGATCTTCTCCGCGTACATGCCGCCCAGCGCCGCGACGTCGATCGCCACACCAGTGCGCGCCCCCGTCACCTCACCGGCACGGATGCTCGCATCCGCGTAACCCACGTCGTTGCTACCGGCGACGACGCCGAGGTCCTTCGCCCAGATTTTCCCGTTGACCTGTACCGCGCGGGCGATGAGGTCGGTCCGATCGATAGTCGCGGTGTCCAGCCCACCACCGTCGATGGCGATACTGCCGCCGGTGACGTGGAATGCGTCCAGACTGCCGCTGCCACCGAACACCGGCGTGCCGGTAGTCAGGGTAAAACGCGGGCTGTTGATGATGCCGCAGCCGTCGCAGGTGATGCCATACGGGTTGGCGATCACCACTGGCGCGGCCTTGCCGCCCACCTCGACGTAACCGCGCAGGCTGCTCGGCAGGCTGGAGGTCACCTCGTTGAGGATCAGCGAGGCTTCGCCGTTCTTCAGGTTGTCGTTGCCGGCGATGTAGCCACCGAGCTGCGTACGTGAGATCGCCCCGCTGTTGTTGAGGATTACGCCACGCTGATCGACATCGAAGCGCTGGTACTTGTTATGCGAGACGCCCGCACCGTTGGGCGCGACAATGTCGACGACCGGAACCCCGTTGGCCGCCGAGTCCATCTTCGGCCGATGGGCGCCTGCCGCGGCATCCGGGACCACCTGGGCCCAGGAGACCACCGGGATGCCCACCGCGGCCAGCGCCACGGCGAGCGGCACGCTGCGTAGCAGCGCCTGACCGGCGATTCGCGCGCCCTGCGGGCGGCCCGTCGTTTCCTTGCTCGTCTTCATGACATGTTCCCTGGATCGCCGCTCGGCGGCGTCGTCTGGCAAATCAGAACTGGTAGATCAGCTGGAAGCCGGTCGCCGGCTGCTCGGTATCGAAACCACGTGGCGCATGGAGGCGCCGTCCCGCGAAGAGGTCCCAACTCAGGCCGAGGTAACTGCCGCGCATGCCGATCACGGCGCCTGCCAACTGCTTGTGGCTGGCCTGCGAGCCGGGTCCGGAGATCCGGCCGATGTCCGCACCGATATACGGAGCGAGGTTCCCCATGGGGAAGGTCAGCGTGTTACGCAGGTAGCCGCCGCGCTCGCCGGCGAGCGTCTGCTCGCCATCGAAACCACGTACCGAGTAACGGCCGCCGATGGTCAGCAGTTCCGCGGCCGGCAGGTGATCCGTCGAGTTCTGCAGGCGCAGGCTGCTGTCCCAGATCGCCGCCTGCATGCCGAGCTGCAACGGCTGGCTTAGCGAGATGTCCAGCGTGGTCAGCCCGTAGCGGTTGGTCGGGAAGCCGATCGCGGGATCGTAGGCGTTCCACTGGCTGCCGAACCACGGCGTGCCGCGCTGGTAGCCCAGGCGCGCGTCGAGCTGCGCGTGGCCCAGGTAATGGCGATGCACCAGGGCCAGCTCGGCGCTCGCCACGCGCTGCCGCTGGATCCCCACTTCCACGCCCTGGATATAACTGTGTGCGCTACGCGTCGCCACGCGTGCCTCGACCGAGGTCTTGCTCGAGGTGCCGCGTGTGAGCAGGCGCTGGATGGTCACGTCGCCGGACGTGGACGTGCCGGTGGATCGGAACCGCCTCTGGAAGCCTTCGATCCATTGCCGGTAGCGATACGTGGACACCGAGCCGCTGAATGTCCACCAGCCCAGCGGCACGCTGTAGGTCGCGTTCTCGCTGAAGGTGCTCCCGCCGTCCGCGTGCGTGGCCAGTGCGTGGCCCGCGCCGATCGAGAACAGATCGTTCCAGCCCAGCGGGTTGTCCAGGGACATATTGAGGTTGCCCTGGTACCGTCCGGTGCCTTTCAACCCGGCGTCGCCAGCGTCGAGGACGACATGCCATCGCCGCGTGGTATGCACGGTAAGCACCACGTCGGACTCGCCGACCTCCCCGCCCGGCGCGATATCCATGGTCACGTCCTGCGACGGCACACGCTTGAGTTGCTCGAGCCCCTGCTCGATGGCATGTAGGTTGAGCAGGTCGCCCTCGCGCAGGGGAAATGCGGTGCGCCAGTCCAGCGTCGGCGAGCCTTCGGCGAAACGGATGCGCCGGATCGTGCCCGGCACCAGCAGCATGCGCAGACTACCCTGCGCGATGTCCTGCGCCGGCACGCCGACACGCGTGGTGACGAAACCCCGGGCGATCAGCTCATTGGAAAGACGTCGCTGCAACGCCTCGAGCCCGGCCCGCCCCACGCACTGGCCGACGAACCGGTCCAGGTAACGCTGTGCCCAGCCGAACTCGTTGGCCCGATCGCCTTCCAGACGGAGCGCCCGCAAGGTAAAGCACGGCGTTTCCTTCGGCAACGGCGCATCGAGCCGCTCGACGGCCCTCGGCGGCAATGGCAGGAACGGTTCTTCCTGACGTTCGGTCTCTTTCTGGTCCAACCGCTGCGCACGACGCAGTTGTTCCTGCTTGTCGAGGGTGGTCTGCCCAAGCGCCACCCCCGCTATCAGGACGGCGCTACTGACCAGCAGCGTCCGACCCATGGCACGCCACCGGCGCGCCCCCTGAAAACCCATGCTGTCCACTCCACACGTCCGAATGTGCGGGAAGCCCGCGCGAGCGCGGCTTCTCCATGACGGGACCGCCCCCTGTATAGGCGATCCGCGATGTTGTCGGCCGTCCTGCCGAAAGCTTTAGGGCTGTTACAAAAAAAATAGTTCCGATGCGATGGATCAGGCGTCGATTGCCAAACTCGGCCTGGGTCATACGGCCACGGGTCGGAAACAATAACGTTTCTCATTTGTAAATCAACAGCGATCCCTTACGAGACGTCTCCTGAAATCCCACACGCCCTCGATTGAGCTAGCCTCTTTCGACCATCGAAGACCGGAGACGAAACATGCTGGAACAAGGAACCTGGCTCAACGAACCGCCGCACTGGAACATCGCCGACGGCATCCTGCACGTCACCACAGGTCCGGAGGGCGATTTCTGGCGCCATACCTACTACGGTTTCGTGCACGACTCCGGTCATGTACTCGCCGTCCCGGTATCCGCCCACTTCACCGCACAGGTCTTCGTCGAAGCGGACTTCCAGCATCTCTACGAACAGGCCGGCCTTATGCTACGGGCAAGTCCCGAGACATGGTGCAAGGCCGGCGTGGAGTTCAGCGACGGCGAACGGATGATCGGCAGTGTGCTGACCCAAGGGCAATCCGACTGGGCGACCTGTCGCATGCCCGAAACATCCGGCGGTTTCTGGGTACGGATGACGCTGAAGGACGGCGTGCTACGTGTCCAGTATTCGACCGATGGCCATCGCTGGCCACTGCTTCGGCTATGTCCCTTTCCCGCGGAAGATGGACTTTCGATCGGGCCGATGTGTTGCTCGCCGCAGGGCGAAGGCCTGCGGGTGACGTTTCGTCATTTTTCGGTCGGGTTTGCGCAGAGCAAAGACCTGCACGACCTGAGTTAATAGACGCGGGTGCCGACCTTCGCAAGAGGCTGGTGACCCACCTTAGCGCGCTGATCGCGGCGGCGGGACTTTCAAGGGCGATAGTCTGTGACACCGTCTCGCCATGTCACTTACGGACCTATTTGCCCGCAATCTTCCACGTTTAAAAAGAGAATATTCACTACTTTTGCCCTGTAATGCTTTGCTGGCGAGCGAACCTCCGTCTATCGGCCGGCGTCGGCCCATGTCCGGCCTCGGCCGCGGGGAAGCATACGATGACGTTTCGTCTCAGAACTGTTTTGTTGGTCGCACTACTGCCGCATGTTTCGCTCGCCTTCGCCGAGCCTCAGGGCACCATGCCCACCTCTGAACTGTCACGGCAGTGCCCGGCGTCGCATCTGGAACGTCTGTCGCCAGCCGACCTTCGCGATGCTCTGGACGCCTACAAGATGACGCTGGACAAGCCAACCCAAGCAGCGATGGATGCCGCCGAAGCAAAACACTGCGCTGGTGTATCGGCAGGGGCTACCTGCTCTAACGCTGGCGATCTGGAAATCTCGGCTCAGACCGGGCATCTATCCGACATCTCGGCAAGGCTTTGCGCACAATTCACCCAATGCACTGCCCCATCGCAGTGCGCTGAGCGATCAGGCCAGGAGCTTCTCGACACGGTGCGCCGCGGAGGCGCCTCGCGGGTCGCACAGTCGATGTCCGAAACCGAGTGGTCAGTTGCTTTCAATCAGGCTGAATCAGGGAAAGCCGACTGGCTTGAAGCCGTGGCAGCACTTCGCCCAGTCACCGATGCCGGGCGCACGGAATCGATAGATTCCGCGATCAGCCATGCACTGCTGCCGAATCCCACAGGCGTCCTGAGACTTCTCGCTAATCATCCGGATCTGCCGGGCACGGCGTGGTACTGCGCAGATCGGGACATCGAGCCGCTATCGGCCGCTGCCGCGCAGTGGGTTGCTCTGACCCGATCGGCGGTGAGCCGCGTCGATGATCCTGCGCTTCGATCGCGTCGAGACGAATGCCTTGTATCGCTAGGTTCCACCAACGACTAGGCCAGAACTCGAGGTCGCCAGATCCTGGTGTTGTCTGGGTTCGAGAGGCATGAGCGCGCCCGAGCCAGGGAAAAGCGCCGGGCTTCGCCCGCCGCCGGGGCGGTATCATGGTCGACCGGCGCGCCACGGGCGGCGTGCCACAAGGCATCATGTCCAGGTAAATCATGGCTTTAGCACACGACGACCATTTGGCGGGCCACACGCCCTTCATGCGCCAGTACCTGGCGGCCAAGGCCGAACACCCGGATATCCTGCTGTTCTTCCGGATGGGCGACTTCTACGAGCTGTTCTACGACGACGCCCGCAAGGCGGCGCGACTGCTCGACATCACCCTGACCCAGCGAGGCCAGTCGGCCGGCGCGCCCATTCCCATGGCCGGCGTGCCCTACCACGCCGTCGAGAACTACCTGGCTCGCCTGGTGAAGCTGGGCGAGTCCGTGGCGCTGTGCGAGCAGATCGGCGATCCGGCCCTGTCCAAGGGCCCGGTGAAGCGCGAGGTGGTGCGCATCGTCACCCCGGGCACGGTGACCGATGCCGCGCTGATGGAAGAGCGTCGCGACAACCTGCTGCTGTCCATCGCCGCCGGCCAGACCGGTTACGGACTGGCCTGGGTGGACCTGTCCACGGGCCGCTTTCTGCTGACCGAGGTGACGGGCGCCGAGGGCCTGGCCGCCGAGCTGGCCCGCCTCCAACCCGCCGAGACGCTGGTCGGCGAAGACGTGGCCTGGCCCAAGCTGGTCGCCTCCCTGCCCGGCCTGCGCAAGCGACAGCCGTGGCACTTCGACGGCGATGCCGCCACGCGAGAACTCTGCCGCTTCTTCCGTACGCGCGACCTACGCGGCTTCGGTGTGGACGGCATGCCGATGGCGGTCGCCGCGGCCGGTTGCCTGCTGGGCTACGTGGAGGAAACCCAGAAGGCCGCCCTGCCTCACCTCACCGGCATGGCCGTGGAAAACGCCGGCGAGACGATCGCCATGGACGCGGCGACACGACGCAACCTGGAGATCGACACGCACCAGAGCGGCCGTGTGGAAAACACCCTGCTCGGCGTGCTGGACGAAACGGTAACGCCGATGGGGGCGCGCCTGCTACGACGCTGGCTCAACCGCCCGTTGCGCGATCGCGGCGTGCTGCGTGGCCGCCACCAGGCCATCGGCAGCCTGATCGATACGCGCCGCCACGCCACGCTACGTGAGCGCCTGCGCGGCATCGGCGACCTGGAACGCATCGTCGCGCGCGTTGCGCTCCGTTCCGCGCGGCCGCGTGATCTCTCGACGCTGCGCGACGGCCTGGCCGCCGCACCGGCGCTGCGCGACGATATCGCCGGTCTGGACAGTCCGCTCCTGCACGACCTGGTGGAGCGCATCGGCGACCATGCCGACACGGCCGATCTGCTGATGCGCGCGGTGATCGCACAGCCGCCGGTGCTGCTGCGCGACGGCGGCGTGCTCGCCGAAGGCTACGACGAGGAGCTGGACGAACTGCGCCAGTTGTCGACCAACGCGGACCAGTTCCTGGTCGACATGGAGGAACGCGAGAAAGCCGCCAGCGGTATCCCGACGCTCAAGGTCGGCTACAACCGCGTGCACGGCTATTACATCGAGATCTCGCGCGCGCACTCCGAGAAGGCACCGACGCACTACACCCGCCGGCAGACCACGAAGAACGCCGAGCGCTACATCACCGAGGAACTGAAGCAGTTCGAGGACAAGGTGCTGTCGGCGAAGGAACGCTCGCTGATGCGCGAGCGCGCGCTGTACGAACTGCTGCTGGACAAGCTGACCGAACGCCTGGGCGAGCTGAAGATCGCCGCCGCGGCGATGGCCGAACTGGATGTGCTGGCCGACCTGGCCGACCGTGCGGAGGCCCTCGACTGGGCCGCACCGGTGCTCACCGACGTGCCCGGCATCCACATCGAACGCGGCCGCCATCCCGTGGTGGAGAAGGTGCGCGACGAGCCGTTCGAGCCGAACGACCTGGCGCTGGACGCCGCGCGGCGCATGCTCGTCATCACCGGCCCCAACATGGGCGGTAAGTCCACCTATATGCGGCAGAACGCCCTGATCGTGCTGCTCGCACATGTCGGCAGCTACGTGCCGGCCTCCGCCGCCACCATCGGGCCGATCGATCGCATCTTCACCCGCATCGGCGCCGGCGACGACCTGTCGCGGGGCCAGTCCACTTTCATGGTGGAGATGAGCGAGACCGCGAACATCCTGCACAACGCGACCGAGTGCAGCCTCGTGCTCATGGACGAGGTGGGCCGTGGCACCAGCACGTACGACGGACTGTCGCTAGCCCGCGCCGCGGCCGTCCATCTCGCGGCGACGAGCTGCGCGTACACCTTGTTCGCCACGCATTATTTCGAGCTGACCGAACTGGCCGGCGATTACCGCACCATCGCCAACGTTCACCTGGACGCCGTCGAATACGGCGAGCAGCTGGTCTTCATGCACACGGTGAAGGATGGCCCGGCCAATCGCAGCTTCGGCTTGCAGGTGGCGGCGCTGGCCGGCTTGCCCAAGGCGGTGATCGCCGATGCCCGGCGTTATCTGGCTGCCCTGGAACAGGGGCACGAAGTAACGGCCGCCGTGGCGACGCCGCCGGCCGCCGCGCCGCAGATGGGGTTGTTCGCCCCGCCGTTGCCCTCGCCGGTGGAGGAAGCGCTGCGCGCGATGGATCCCGACGACCTGACGCCGCGTGCGGCCCTGGACCAGCTCTACAAGCTGCGAAAAATGCTGCGCTGAACCATTGAGTCACCCTATCGGGTCGATCTAAACAATCGAATTCCCCTTGGGAACTGCGCTGCCTATAGTGGCGTTGTCGATTTCACGGGGTCTTACGACTCTCCATCTTCCGACTCCGTGACGCCCCCGCCCCATCCCCGAGTCAGCAGCCCGGGACATGGGATGCGGGGGCGGTTTTTTTGGGCGTCAGAGCGTTTTCTTCAGGTCCTGGATCAGTCGCCGCGAACGCTTGTCCGGCCGCGAGTCCGGACGCAGCAGCGCACCGCCCGTCAACCGCTTGTCCTCACGCAGCCGCTCGCGCTCGGCGATGCTTTCGTCAGTCTCGGTGTAGAGCTTGCGCGCCTCCGGCGCCGGGCCGCGCTTGGCGGACAACGCCACCACGATACAGACCAGGCGCTCGTCGCCGCGGGTGATCCGCAGCGTGTCGCCGGCCACCACGGGCCTGGCCGGCTTGCACGGAGCGTCGTTGAGCACCACCTTGCCGCCCTCGATGGCCTGCTTGGCCAGGCTGCGGGTCTTGAAGAAGCGGGCTGCCCACAGCCATACGTCAGCGCGAACCCCGGAACTACTGGTCTGATCGGTCATGGGCTGAGTGTGCGGACGCGCCGGGGCAAAACCAAGCGCTCACGCGGCTGGAAGCAGCAGGTTGCCGAGCGGCAAGGTCACCAGCGAGAGCACGATGCCCGCGCCCAACACCGTGTTCGCCAGCCGCGGCTCCAGGCCATGCTGGTCGGCGAGGATGGCCGCCGAGATCATCGGCGCCATCGCCGACTGCAGCACTCCGACGGTGAGGATCAGCCCGCCCACGCCGGTGGCGAGGCCCAACGCCAGCACGGCCAACGGCGCCAATAGCAGTTTCCAGCCCAGTCCGGCCAGCAGGGGAAGGGTTTCTTCCCTGCGCATCTGCAGACGGAACTGAAGGCCCACGGAGAACAGCGCCAGCGGCGTCAGGGTCTGGCCGATCTGTAGCAGGACCTTCTCGCAGGCGGGAGGCCAGCCCCCGGCCATGCCCACCAGCACGCCCACCAGCAGCGCCAGGAATGCCGGGAAGGTCAGCACGCGCCGCACGATGGCCGTGGCGCGTGTGCCCTTGCCCGAATACAGCGACGCCACGACGATGCCGCCCGCCGCCAGCAGCGGAAAGCACCCGAGCTGGTCGGCGATCACCGCGATGGACAAGCCCGGCTTGCCGTGCAGCGCCTCCATCAGCGGGTAGCCCATGAACGAGGTATTGCCGAAGCCACCCACGAGGGTCAGGCAACCGATCCGTTGCGGTGTCCAGTGCAGGAGTTTGCCCAGCAGCGCGAACAGGGCCCAGGCGCCGAAGAAGGTGATGTACATACCCGCGACCGGGAACCACAGGTGGGCATCGACGGTGACCTGCGGGACGAGCGCCAGCACCAGCGCCGGTAGCGCCACGCTGAGCACCCACCAGTTGATGCCCGGAACGATGCCCTCGGGCAGGCTGGTGAAACGCCGGCAGAGGATGCCGAGTGCGAGGCAGACGAAGAGGATGAGCAGGGCGGACATGGGGTTGGACGATAACATCGTCGCCTGTTGCGCCGCGCGGCATGTAGGAGCGCACGATGTGCGCGACATGGTTTCGCGGTGCCCATCGAGCTGGCGCGCCAGGTCGTGGGTTCGGCCTCAAAACATGTCGCGCACATCGTGCGCTCCTACGACGGGCGGGTGTTGCGGGGCAGACGGACGGTGTCGCACCGGGGGACGGTGCGACACCGTGAGCTTTACGCCAGCAGCACGCGGTTCATCCGCTGCACGAAGGCGGCGGGGTCGGACAGCTGCGCGCCGGCGGTGATCTCGGCCTGCTCCAGCAGCAGCCCGGCGAGATCGCCGGCCTTGCCGTCGTCGGTCTCGGCGGCCAGGCGCTTCACCAGCGGATGCTCGGGGTTGAGCTCGAGCACGGCCTTGGACTCCGGCACGTCCTGGCCGGCTTCGCGCAGCAGGCGGGCCAGGTGCGGGGCGAGGTCGAAATCGGCCAGCGCCAGGCACGACGGCGAGTCGGTGAGGCGCGCCGAAATGCGGACGTCACCGACGCGATCGCCGAGCAGAGCCTTGGCGCGCTCGATCAGCGGGGCGGCGGCTTCGGTGGCGGCTTCCTGCTTCGCCTTGTCGGCCTCGTCCAGCGGGAACTCGCCCTTGGCCACGTTGCGCAGGCGCTTGCCTTCGTACTCGGTCAGGTAGCCCAGCATCCACTCGTCGACGCGGTCGAACATCAGCAGCACTTCGATGTCCTTGGCCCTCAACGCTTCCAGCTGCGGGCTGCCGGCGGCGGCCGCGTAGCTGTCGGCGGTGACGTACCAGATCGTGTCCTGGCCGACCGACATGCGGTTGATGTAGTCGTCGAACGACACCGTCTTGGCCGCGCCCTCACCCTTGGTCGAGGCGAAGCGCAGCAGCTTGGCGATGCGGTCGCGGTTGGCGGTGTCCTCGACGATGCCTTCCTTGAGCGTGTTGCCGAAGCCGGCCAGGAACGTGGCGAACTTCTCCGGCTCGTCGCGCGCCACCTTTTCCAGCAGGTCGAGCACGCGCTTCGTGCAGGCGCCCTTGATGCGCTCGAGCTGGCGGTTCTGCTGCAGGATCTCGCGGCTGACGTTCAAAGGCAGGTCGTCCGCGTCGACCACGCCACGCACGAAGCGCAGGTAGTTCGGCAGCAGCTCTTCCGCGGCGTCCATGATGAAGACGCGCTTGATGTACAGCTTCAGGCCCTTGCGCTCTTCGCGGCCGCCCATCATCAGGTCGAACGGCGGCTGCTCGGGCACATACAGCAGCGTGGTGAAGCTCTGGCTACCTTCGACGCGGTTGTGCGTCCAGGCCAGGGCGTCGTTGAAGTCGTGGCCCAGTGCCTTGTAGAAGCCCTGGTACTCCTCGTCGGTCAGCTCACTCTTCGGACGCGACCACAGCGCGGACGCCGAATTGATCGTGGTCCACTCGGTCGGATCGGGCTTGCCGTCCTTCTCCACCGGCATGCGGATGGGGAAGGCCACGTGGTCGGAATACTTGGTGACCAGCGAGCGCAGCTGCCACGACTTGAGGAATTCGTCCTCGTCGGCCTTCAGGTGCAGCACCACGGTGGTGCCGCGCTCAGCGACGCTGGTGTCCTCGAGCAGGTATTCGCCCTTGCCGTCGCTTTCCCAGCGCACGCCTTCCGCATCCGGCGCGCCGGCGCGGCGGGTGATGACGGTGACCTTGTCGGCCACGACGAACGCGGAATAGAAGCCCACGCCGAACTGGCCGATCAGGCGGGCGTCGGCCTTCTGCTCGCCCGACATGGCCTCGAGGTAGCGGCGCGTGCCGGAGCTGGCGATGGTGCCGATGTTGGCGACCACCTCGTCACGGCTCATGCCGATGCCGTTGTCGCGGACGCTGATGGTGCGGGCATCCGGGTCCCAGGTGATCTGGATGCGCAGGTCCGCATCGTCGGCGGCCAGCTGTGGGTCCGCCAGCGCCTCGAAACGCAGCTTGTCGCATGCGTCGGAGGCGTTGGAGATCAGCTCGCGCAGGAAGATTTCCTTGTGCGAGTAAAGGGAGTGGGTGACCAGATGCAGGACCTGGGCGACCTCGGCTTCGAACTTACGGGTTTCCTGGCTCACGATGCCGTTCCTTCATGGGTGGACAGGCAGCGGATTATGGGGGCGCCCCCGTGAGGAAAAAAGGTGGGTCACCGCCCCTTCTGCAGGGCGGCGATGCGTTCCTCGATGGGCGGGTGGCTCATGAACAGGCGCTTGAAGCCCGAGGCGAGGTGCCCGGAGATGCCGAAGGCCTGGATCGTCTGCGGCAGGCTGGTGTCGCCATGATTGGCGGAAAGGCGCTGCAGGGCCGAGATCATCGAGGTGCGTCCGGCCAGGCTGGCGCCCGCGGCGTCGGCCCGGAACTCGCGCCAGCGGGAGAACCACATGACGATCATGGAGGCGAACAGGCCGAACACGATCTGCAACACCATCACCACCACGAAATAGCCGATGCCGCCCTCGCCGTCACGCTCGCGGCCGCCGCTCATCCAGCTGTCGACCACGCGGCCCACCACGCGCGCCAGGACGATCACCAGGGTATTGAGCACGCCCTGGATCAGGGTCAGGGTGACCATGTCGCCGTTGGCCACATGCCCGATCTCATGGCCCAGCACGGCCGAGACCTGCTCGCGGTCCATCTGCTGGAGCAAGCCGCTGCTGACGGCGACCAGGGCATTGTTGCGGCTCATGCCCGTGGCGAACGCGTTCATTTCCGGGGCGTCGTAGATGGCCACCTCGGGCATGCCGATGCCGGCCTTCTCCGCATGGCCGCGCACGGTGTCGACCAGCCAGCGCTCGGTCTCGTTGACCGGCTGGGTGATGACCTTGGCCCCGGTGGTCATCTTGGCCATCCACTTGGAGATGGCCAGCGAGACGAAGGCGCCGCCCATGCCGAAGATGGAGGCGAAGACGATCAGGCCGCCGATGCCCATGCCGCGTTGGGCGGCCCACTGGTCGATACCCAGCACGTGGGTGACGCAGGTGAGCAGCAGGATGACCGCGAGGTTGGTCGCGATGAAGAGGGCGATACGTTTGAACATGGTCTTCTCTCTCTGGGCGGCTGGCTGGAAGGCGCCGCGCACGGCAAGTTTTCGGGGCGGACGCTGAACGATTCAATGCCTGGGGCCCACGCCTCCGGCCCGGACTCGGCGCGGCGCGGCTCGCCGCCCGGCGCCATCGCCTACACTGGATCGATCGCGTCCCGTACGCCCTGAGAAACGACTCAACCCGTGGCACCACCGCCTCCTTCCCGCTATCGGGGACGCTTCGCCCCCTCCCCCACCGGCGCGCTGCACCTGGGCTCGCTGGTGACGGCGGTCGGCAGCTGGCTGGTCGCGCGGCACCACGGGGGCGACTGGCTGGTGCGCATGGAGGACATCGACCCGCCACGCGAAGTGCCCGGCGCGGCGGCGGACATCCTTTCGACGCTGCACGCGTTCGGCCTGGTCGCGGATGAGCCGCCGGTGTTCCAGTCCGATCGGGGCACCCTGTACGCTGTGGCCTTCGCGCAGTTGCGGGACCAGGGCGACCTCTTCCCCTGCGGATGCAGCCGCGCCGACCTGGCGCCCTACGGCGGCGTGCACCGCGATGGCCGCTGCGTGGCACCGCCCGACCCCTCGCGTCCCGCGGCGTGGCGGCTGCGCACGCCGGACATCGACATCGCCTGGACCGACGACCTGCAGGGCCCGCAAACGGAAAACCTCCGTGCGACGGCAGGCGACTTCGTCATCCGCCGGGTGGAGGGACTGTGGTCCTACCAGCTAGCCTGCGTGGTGGACGATGCCGGGCAAGGCATCACCCACGTCGTGCGCGGTGCCGACCTGCTCGAGTCCACCGCCCGCCAGCACTACCTCCAGCGCCGGCTCGGCCTGCCGTCGCCCGGTTACCTGCACCTGCCCCTGGTGTGCGACGCGCAGGGGCGCAAGCTGTCCAAATCGGCGGCGTCGTGGCCGGTGGACCCGGCCGATCCGCTGCCTGCCCTTCGCCTTGCGCTGGCGCAGCTGGGCGTGCCCTCCCACTCTGCGGCCACCCGCCCGGAGCGCTTCCTGCACGATGCCCTGGCGGTCTTCGACCCTGCGTCGCTTCGCCGCAGTAGTCTTACCCACACGCCGACGCTATAAAAGTCGGCTTACCGCGCAGCGGATCACCCACGGATACGGTCAGACATGAAGCAGGGCATCACGCAACGCACGGCGCTGGTCACCGGGGGCACCGGCGGCATCGGTACGGCGCTGGTGCGCTACCTGGCCCGGCAGGGACACCGGGTGGCCACCAACTACCGCGACGAGGCCCGCGCAACCGCCTGGCGCGAGGACATGATCCGCGACGGCATCGACGTGGTGATGGTGCCGGGGGACGTGGCCGACCCCAACGCGGCCGAAGCCATGGTCCGCGAGGTGGAAGCCCTGGCCGGCCCGGTGGAAATCCTCATCAACAACGCCGGCATTACCCGCGACACCACCTTCCACAAGATGGACTACCAGCAGTGGACCGAGGTGGTGAACACCAACCTCAATGCCTGCTTCAACGTCACCCGGCCTGTCATCGAGGGCATGCGCCTGCGTCAGTGGGGCCGCATCGTGCAGATCAGTTCGATCAACGGGCAGAAGGGCCAGTACGGCCAGGCCAACTACGCCGCCGCCAAGGCGGGGATGCACGGCTTCACGATTTCGCTGGCCCAGGAGAACGCGCGCTTCGGCATCACGGTCAATACCGTGTCACCCGGCTATGTGGGTACGGACATGGTGATGGCGGTGCCTGAAGACATCCGCGCGAAGATCGTCGCCCAGATTCCGGTCGGACGCCTGGGGCGGCCCGAGGAAATCGCCCATGCGGTGGCCTTCCTGACCTCTGAGGATTCCGGCTGGATCACCGGCTCCAATCTCGCCATCAACGGCGGTCACTACATGGGCTGGTAAGGCGTCAGAGCTTGAGGTCGTCCAGGGACCTCGGCTCGCTGATCGCAAGACCGTTATGGTGAGCGCGGAACTTCGCCATCACGCTGTAGGCCACGCGTCGCGCGCGCATCACCGAACCCAGCGGGCGGTGCGCCGCCACGCCGTGCCAGGGGCTGAAGGACAGCCCATCGTCGATCGCCTGCTTGCGCGCTTCATCCCATGCGGACTGCGGCTGCAACACGATGCGGGCCACGTCGATGTACGGGCTTTTCTCTTCCGACCAGGCCACCGACGCATCCTCGATCGGCATGCTCTCGCTATCGGTGCAGAACTGCACGCGGACATCCCACTCGCCACCCTCGCGCGCGAAATGCTCGACCATCGCGTCACGCAGGCCGTCGGGCTTGCCGTTGACGTTCAGTTCGGCATCGGTGAGCGCGGTGAGGTTCGGCGAATGCGGGGCCACGGACACCTTGACCACGTAGTCGCCGAAACGGATCGGCGCCTGGCTGTAGTACGTATCGCCCAGCGGATTGGTCTCGGGCTGGCCACCCAGCGCCAGCAGCGTGGAACTCTTGCCGCCGAACGCCTCGATCAGGCGCTCGGTGCCGCGAAACACGGCGGAAATGACTTTCTTCGCCCCTTCCGCGCGATCGGTGGTGGCGGCCACCAGCTTGAGCGTGCCGGCGAACTTCTTCGCCGTGGGCGCGCCGAATGTCGGGCCGTTGACCATGACGAAGTCCTGCGTGGCATCGCCTTCGCTGCCGGGCAGACGGTCGCCTTCCACGCCGATGATCTTGATCGACATGCCGCGCGGCGTCGACACGCTGTCGTCGAGGATGTCGCCCGGCACGGTCGACAGGCGCATCACCACCGGATAGCGCCCGGGCTTCGAGAAAATGCCCTGCGCGAGTTCAGACGGCAGGCCGTCCGGCACCACCAGTTCACCGGTAAGCAGGCCGTGGCTCTTCGCATGCACGGAACGGTAAGCGTGTTTCTCGTGCTCCAGCGTCGTCTCGTTGATGCGGGTCAGCGTCTCGATCAGCTGTTCGGCGGTCTCCGCCTCATCGGGTGCGACTTGCTCGAGCGATTCGTCGAAAAGGATGGGCGGCGGCGTCAACGAGAGGGGCATGGGGCGGCTTCCGGGCAGGTGGCGTGGAAGGATCGTGCCGCCGTGCTTGTGAACACCGGGTCGGTGTGCCACCCGGTGTGTGCACGGAACCGCGGCTACATCAGCTTGTAGCTGAAGGTCAGGTTCCACCGCGTATCGCGATCGTTACTTTCCGGCGGCCGGTCGCCCGTGGGGCGGGCCAGCGCGAAATCCACCGAATAGTGCCGGTTGTCCGACACCCTCACCCCGACCGCCGCCGAGTCCAGCTTGTCGATCAGGGGACGCGCGCCGTTGAGGTAAACATGAGCGCTCTGGTACACGACGTACGGCACCACGGATTTGACCCATCGGCTGCCGATGACGAAGCTGCGGTTCACTTCCGCCGAGGCGGCCCAGCCGCTGTCACCCGCGGCGTCGCCGGGATCGTATGCATAGGCGTAGCTCGGTCCGCCGAAGTTGATCTGCTCGGTGGATGGCAAGGCGTTGTCGCTGTATTGCCCGGTCGCCCGGAATACCGTGCCGAAGCGGTGCTTCCACTGTTCGGCCCAGGTCATGCTGGTCGTGTAGCGTGTAAAGCTGACATCGGGCGTGGCAATGGCCAGCGGACCGGTGTTGCTGACCGCGCGGGAATACGCACCCATGCCCGCGAAGCCGTGGAACACCGCGGCGCTGAACTGCTGCGTGCGTTGCGTGCCTACCTGCAACCACGACAACTCGGCGTTCAGCACGCGAACGCTGGATTGCAATGCCACCATCGCGCCGTTGAGCGTATTGCGGTAGCGATCATCCTGCTTCGAGGCATAGATCCCCATCGTCAGGTTCAGGCGCTTGCTGTTGGTCAGCACCAGCGGATAGACGGCCGAAAGGGCGAGCCGGTCCTGGGTGAGCCGGTGGTCCAGGTACGCCGGCAGCTGGTTGTCGGTGTCGGGCGTACCCCAATAGCGGGTCGCGTCCACCTTGCCCTGCCAGCCCTGCGAGCCGAACGGCTGCATGTACCCGAGCACGTAGAGGCGCTGGCCGCCGCCGTTCGGAAACAGCGTGGACAGGCTCACTTGCTCGCCCAGCGGCGTGGCACCGTTTTCCAGCAGCGTGAACACGCCCTGCGCACCGGGGTGGTTGAGGTCCATGCCGTAGCTGACGTCGTAGCGCTGCCGCTTCGCGCTCAGTTCCAGGCGGGTTGCACCGTCGGTCGTGGTGGGCGGTGGCACGTTCGCGCCGATGGTCAGCCCGGGCAACTGGCCGAGCAACTGGGTGTAACGCTCGAAGGTGTCCTGCCGCAGCGGCCGCTCGCCGACCACGTGCGCCGCGATGGCGCGGATGCGCGACTCCATGTTGCCGGCATCGCCGGTGACGCGCACCTCGGACACATAGCCTTCCACGACGGCCACACGCACCACGCCGCCGGAGAAGTTCTGGTTGGGCACGAACGCGAACGACAGCGCGTAGCCGGCTTGTTTGTACATCGCCGTGACGCGGTCGGCGGCGGCGATCAGGTCGCGAACCGTGGTGTCCTTGCCGCGCATCGGCGCGAACTCGGCGGCCACCTTGTCGAACGGAATGGATTTCACGCCCGTCACATCGAAACGGGTGGGCGTCAGGTGACGGGCGAGCAACGCCTCGACAGCCTGGCTGGGCGCTTCGACGTTCACCTTGACCGGCGCCTGCGTGGGCGCCTCGGTACGGGGAAGGGTTTGCAGCGGATTGGCAGGCGCACGCACCTGCCCCTGCGCGGAACACACGACGGCCATACCGATAAGGAAGCCGAACCATCGATTCATGGACACTCCCCTGGGTCCATCGGACCGGAAACGGAACAGGTGGACGGGCGACGCCGGAGCGCCGCCCGTCTTCGACATCACGATGGGATCAGCGGGTACCGCCGCCGAGGCCGATCTTCACGCCGAGCTTGGAGCCTTCGTTCGCATTCAATGCGCCACCCGTGAGGCCTCCCACCAGTCCGCCGACGGTACCGCTTACCGTGTTGGTCACGCCGGTCAGCGCAGCGCCCAGGCCGGCAGGAGCCGCACCGGTCGAGCCGCCACCTGACGTGGCGCCCGAGACGCTACCCGTGGCCGCGGCCACGGTGTTGACCACGGTGCTGACCGCAGCGGTAGCGCCCGACAGCGCGCCACCGTTCGAGACGGCCGCCGTGGCGCCGTTGCCGACACTGGACACCGTGGTGCCGAGCGCCGAGGTCACCGGAGCCAGCGGTGCGAGCGCGCCAGTACCCAGGCCGGATACCGTGTTGCCCGCACCGGTGACGGCCGCGGTAGCTCCAGCGAGCGTGGTACCGACGGTATCGCCACCGCCGACGCCAGCCTTGCCCAGGCCGTTGGAAAGGCCCGCGCCCACCGGCGCCAATGTCGATGCCACGTTCTGCACCGCCACACCGGCAGTTGCGGTCAGGCCCGACGTCGCGCCCGGTCCCTGCACCGCGGCAATGGTGCTACCCAGCGACGACACGCCCGCGCTAGCACCGCTGACCAGGCTGCCGCTTGCCGAGCCTACCGCCGCGACCAGGTTGCCCGAGTTGATCGGCGAGGCGCTGTCGCCCAGCGCGCTGACCACCGGCGTGAGAACGTTGCTCACGGCCTGCGTCAACGTGTTGCCCGAGGCGGAATCCAGTTCGCTGCCGAGCGTCGACCCCACCTGCCCCACGCCAGAGCCGGTATAGCCCACGACACTGCCCACGGCCTGGGTGATCGGCATGATCGGCGTACCCGCACCCACCGTCGCGACACCGTCGCCCAGGTTGTTCACTGCGCCGCCCACCTGCGTCACCACGTTGCCGAGGCTGTCCGTCGTCGTACCGACCGGATCGGCGATGTTGCCGATCTGGCCCAGGCCGCCGCTGGTCGCATTGCCGAGCGTCGTCACCGCGCCACCCACGCCCTGCACCGCCGAACTCAGCGCATCGGTCAGGCCCGCCGTACCACCCAGCACCGTGGTCGTCGGCAACTGCGCACCGACGCCGGTCACCGTGCTGCCGATCGCCGCGATGATGCCGCCCGCTCCCGTCGCCAGCGATCCGACGGCCGTGCTGGCCGCCGCAGTCGTCGGGCCGGTGCCGCCGCCCGTACCACCGCCCGTGCCACCGTCGCCGCCGGTGCCACCGCCGGTGCCTCCCGTGCCGCCGCTACCTCCCGTACCACCGCCGGTGCCGCCGGTACCGCCCGTGCCACCGCCGGTACCACCGGTGCCGCCGCCGGTTCCGCCGTTACCCGTGCCACTGGGGCCACCGGCCGTGCTGTCGCCGCCGGTGCTACCGGTGCCGCCCGTTCCCGTTCCACCGGTGCTTCCCGTACCCGACGGTCCGCCCGCCGTGTCCGAGCCGCCACTCCCCGTACCGCCGCTTCCGGAGCCGCCGCTTCCCGAGCCATCGCTACCGCTGCCGCTAGGACCGCCGGCCGTACCGGGGCTCACGCTGGTGCCCGTCTTGCTGCCGGAGCGGGTGGAGCCATGACCACTGCAGGCCGTGATCGACACGGCGCCTGCGAGCAGGCAACTGACGAGGACGGTACGTGTGAGAACCTTGCTGAATTTCTGCTCGCTCATGATTCACCCCTCCGAACGCATGGCATTTTGGACACTGCTCCCGACATGTGGGAGCGGAACATCGACTGTGACCCACGTCACACCCGGTGATTCATGAAACGCCGCGCGCCTGTGCCGTATTACGCAAATTTGGCCAATAAACGCGCATATTCCAAGCCGATTCGGCCATTTGTGTAGCTGCGTCAAGCCGCCGACGCGCTGGATCGAGCAAAACGACGAATTCGCGCAAGCTAATCAAAACGCCAAAAAATCCACGTCATTTCCCTGACGTCGTTGTAGGAGCGCACGCACGTGCGCGAACCCTAAACGTGGCTATGGCGAAAGAGGCCATGCATCACATACGTGTTGGCGTTTCCGAGCGAAAAACGAAGCCGGCTTTGACAGGCGCAAGGCTTCGCTTGCCCAATGAATGGCAAGGGTTCGCCGACATCGTCGGCTCCTACAACCGCACGCGATGGCGTAGCCGAGCCGGGCAGTGCGATGGCAAAGCCGAGCCACCCAACGCGATGGCGCAGCCGAGCCCGCCCTACCCCCCACCAGCCCAAAAAAAACGCCCCGATACCGGGGCGTGTTTCAAAACCTGAAAAAACCGCTCAATGCACGGTGAACAACTTATCGAACCCCGCAATACGCAACGTATTCCGCAAATCCGCCCCGGCATTCACGATACGGATCTCCGCACGATCGCCGCCGGCGTGCTCGCGCAGCAGCATCAGCATGCCCAGCGCGGAGCTGTCCATGCTGGTTACCTGCTCCAGGTCGAGCACATAACTGCGCGCCGCCAGCACGTCGCCCAGGCAGGCATCGTGGAAGGCACGGTGGATCGAGAAATCGAAGCGATCGCCCAGGTGGAGGGTGAGGCAGCCGTGCTCGGCATCGTTGTGAACGTTGATGGACATGGGTGTCTTCCTCAGAACAGGTCGATGTCGCCGGCAGCCATCGACTGCTGGAGGGCGGGGCCGCGGGCACGCAGGCGGGCACGTTCACGCTGCTCGGCAAGGCGGGCACGCACTCGCTGGGCGCGGCCACCGAGCTCGGACGGGTCGGACGGCGCGCAGGCGAGTTCTTCGATGTCGCGCGTGCAGTCGGCGGTGATCTCCTGCAGCTCGACCAGGCGCGAGCGCGTCTGGTGCAGCAGCTGGCTGAGGATGTCCTCGAACTGCAGCGAACGGATGGTGGTGGACACGTCGTTGCCGAGACCGCGGTTGATCGTGGCCGCCTCGTCCGCCGCGGCGCTGGTGCGCTGGTTGGACTCGGTGATCGTCGACATCATCTGGTCGATGTCGCCCTTGGCCGACAGCGCCACGTTCATGTCCTGCGAGGCCATGTGGCCGACCAGTTCGCGCAGCTGTTCCATGGCGGTGCGCGAGCGCTCCACGTGGGTGCCGATCTTCTCGTTGAACTGGTTGCTGTGCTGGGCGAGGTTGCGGATTTCCCCCGCGACCACCGCGAAGCCGCGGCCGGATTCACCCGCACGCGCCGCTTCGATGGCGGCGTTGAGCGCCAGCAGGTTGGTTTCTTCGGCGATCGTGTTGACGTTCTTCAGCAGCGCGAACACGGCGTCCATTTCCTTCGCCATGCCGTCGATGCGGTAGACGATGCGCAGGCTTTCGCGCGACAGCTGGACGATCAGGCCAACGAAATGCTCGAGCAGGCCGGCGGTGCGGGAGGCGAAATCCTGCACCGAGATGCCCTGGCCACCGCTTTCGATGATCTCCGTCAGCAGCTTCTGCTGCTTGCCGGTCTTGTGGGAGAGGCCGTTGAAGCCGCCGCCCAGTTCGGCCACGGCGTCGCGGACCAGGTCGAGCGCCTGGTGCAGTTCGCGGCTGGCGTGGCCCAGTTCGTCGACGATGGCGCTGCGCACGTCTTCCATCGCCTCGCGTACGGATGCCTCGTCGCTGGTGGCATGCGAGTTGAGCACCACCTCGACCTCCGGCAGCGGGGCCGGCACCAGGCTGATGGCGATCCAGGTAGCCGTCAGCAGGGCCACGACGACCGGGGCGACCCAGGCAGCGTGGAACACCAGGACTATGACCAGGGCGATGGCACTGGCGATAAAGCCGATGCTGCGTTCGTTCTTCGGGATGACCATGATGATGTCTCGTTCTTCAGGTGCCGACGCGGGCGACGGCGGAAACGGGGGTTTGGGCAAGCGCGAGCAAGCGCGCGGCGATGGCGTCCAGCGGCAGCATTTCGCTGGCGGCACCGGCTTTCCAGGCGGCGCCCGGCATGCCCCAGACGACCGATGACGCTTCGTCCTGGACCAGCGTGGGCGCGCCGATTTCCTTCAGTTCGCCCAGACCGCGGGCGCCGTCGTCTCCCATGCCGGTCAGCAGTACGGCCACGGTGGCCGCGCCGACGCTGGCGGCCATGGAGCGGAACAACACGTCGACCGACGGCTTGTGCCGGTTGACCGGCGGGCCGTCGTGCAGGCGACACACATGCTTGGCGCCGTCCCACATCACCAGCAGATGCTGCCCACCCGGCGCGATGTAGGCATGGCCGGCCTGGATGGGCTGGCCGTCGCGGGCCTCGCACACGCGCATGGCGGAGCAGGTATCCATGCGTGCGGCGAACGGACCGCTGAACGCCGCAGGGATGTGCTGGGTGATGACGATCGGCGGGGCGGTCGGCGGCATGGCCTCGAGCACTACGCGGATGGCCTCGGTGCCGCCGGTGGAGGCGCCGATGGCGATGATGCGGGTACCGCCGCGGCTGCCCGCCGTCTGTGCGCGCGGCAGCACTGCGTCGGCGGACAGACGGGGCGGCACGTCCATGCGCGGCACGTCGTACCGCGGCGTGTCCAGGCGGGTGACCTCGGAACGCTCGCGCGGCTTGGCGCCCGCGGCGAGGCGAACCTTGGCGCAGATCTCCGGCGCGTGTTCCATGAAGGTATTGGCGAGGTCGGCCGACGGCTTGGTGAAGAAGTCGATGGCACCCAGCTCGAGTGCGCGCAGTGTGACTTCCGCGCCCTTCTCGGTCAGCGTGGAGACCATCACCACCGGCATCGGCCGCAGGCGCATGAGGTTCTCGAGGAACGTCAGGCCGTCCATGCGCGGCATCTCGACGTCGAGCGTGAGCACGTCGGGGTTGAGCTGCTTGATCTTCTCGCGGGCGATCAGGGGGTCGGCGGCGGTGCCGACCACTTCGATGCCCGGATCGGACTCGAGCATGGTCGACAGCACCTTACGTACCAGGGCCGAGTCGTCGACGATAAGAACGCGAACTTTCTGCATGGATGCTTGCAACTCGGGTGGCGTGACGTCCCGGTCGGTGGAACCGAACGGCGCTGAATGTCTGGGTGGAACGGCCTGACGATATCGTCGTCAGAAAAGTTCCACCTCTCCCTTTATCGGATCGTCGGCCAATCGCTTGAGGTATCGTTTCTCGCGATCGGCAAGATTGTTGTCGTGGGCGGCGCGCAACTGGCGCACGCGCACCTTGCCGCTGAACGGAAAGAACTGCACCTGGCGCGGGAAGATGTCGCCGACGTCCGACGCGCAGAGCCGCAGCTTCTCGGTGGCGATGTAGCGCTGCACGAAGGCGATGTTGCGCTGGCCGATGTCGGTCATGGTGGCGAGCACGCGGCCGCCGCCGAAGATCTTGACCTCGAAGTCGTCACGGCGACCGCCGGCCTTGAGGATGGCGTTGATCAGCTGTTCCATGGCGTCGTTGCCGTAACGCGCGGCACGACCGACCGTGGAGCTCCAGCTGTCGCGCTCGCCGGCCGGCTCGGGCAACATGAAGTGGTTCATGCCGCCGATACGCAGGCGTGTATCCCGCACGCAGGCCGACACGCACGAACCGAGTACGGTGGAGATCATCTCCTCCTGCCGGCTGACGTAGTACTCGCCGGGCAGGATCTTGACCGTAACCACTTCCTGCGCGGGATCCCAGAATCGCCGGATGTGTTCGAACCCCGGCAGCACCGCCTTGGGATCGAAATTGGCGAACGTCCTGGGCTGCGCAACGAAGGTGTCGCTCATGTGCGTTTCCGGTAGACCGTTCGACCGATCAGGTCGAAGTCCTCGGACAGTCCGTACATGGATTCCGAGTGACCGAGGAAGAGGTAGCCGCGGCTGTCCAGCATGCCGGCGTAGCGGGAGAACAGGCGCTGCTTGGTCGGCTTGTCGAAATAGATGACGACGTTGCGGCAGAAGATGGCGTCGAACTTGCCCTGCATGGGCCAGTCGTGGAGCAGGTTCAGCGGCTGGATGGTAACCAGCTCGCGTAACCGCGGGTGCACCTGGGCAAAGCCGTCGAACGAGCCCTCGCCACGCAGGAACCAGCGCTTGCGCCTGGCATCGCTCACGCCCGACAGGCGCTCGACCGGATAGACGCCCTTGCGACCGAATTCCAGCGCCTGGGGCGACAGATCGGTGGCGAGGATCTTCGCGTCGATCTGGATACCCGTACGCTCCATGGCCTCGGCCAGTACCATCGCGATGGCATAGGGTTCTTCACCGGTCGAGCAACCGGCGGACCAGATACGCAGGCGGCCACCGTTGCGTTTTTCCTCCAGCCAGCGCGGCAGGAGTTCGTCGACCAGCATGTCGTAGTGGTGCATCTCGCGGAAGAACGAAGTGACGTTGGTGCTGATGCAGCTGGCCAGTTCGCCCAGCTCGCCATCCGGATCGCGGCGCAGGAGGTCGCAATAGGCGGCAAAGCCGTCGAGCTGCAGCGTGCGCAGCCGCCGCAGCAGGCGCCCCTGGACCAGCTGGCGCTTGTGCTCGCCCAGGGAGATGCCGCAATGCTGCAGCACGAACTCGCGCAGGAAGGTGAACTCGGCGTCGCCGAGGTTCGGACCCGACGCGCTCGTCTGCGCGACGGTGTCGCTGGAATGGACGAGCGCGTTCATGATCAGAACTCCTTCCAGGCGCCTGTGTCGGCCGACTCGGCCGGGCGGGATGCGCGGGTGGCGGGTGCGGCGACAGGCGTGCTGCGCACCGCGGCAAAGACGGTTTCCATTTCCTGCTGCGTGGCGTCCTTGCGCGGCGCCTTGGCGGCGTGCGTGGAGGAGGCGACGTTGCCGGTAACGCGGAAGAACGAGACCTGGCGGCTGAGCTCGGTGGCCTGCTCGTGCATGGCACGCGCGGCCGCCGCGGATTCCTCGACCAGCGCGGCGTTCTGCTGGGTCATTTCGTCCATCTGCAGCACGGCATGGTTGACCTGGTCGATGCCGGCGGACTGCTCGGAGCTGGCCGCCGCGATCTCGGCGACGATGTCGGTCACCTTCTTCACGCTTTCGACGATCTCGGCCAGCGCCTTGCCCGACTGGTCGACCAGTTCCGAACCGGCCCTGACCTTGCTGGCGCTGTCGTTGATCAGGCCCTTGATCTCCTTGGCCGCACCCGCCGAACGCTGGGCGAGGTTGCGAACCTCGGTGGCGACCACGGCGAAGCCGCGACCCTGCTCACCGGCGCGGGCCGCTTCCACCGCGGCATTGAGCGCCAGGAGGTTGGTCTGGAAGGCGATTTCGTCGATGAGGCTGACGATGTCGGAAATCTTCTTGCTGGAGCTGTTGATCTCGCGCATGGCCACGACCGTCTGGGCGACCACTTCACCGCCCTTCTCCGCCTGCTCGCGGGCACCGCGGGCCAGCTGGTTGGCGTGGCTGGCGTTCTCGGCGTTCTGCTTGACCGTGGAGGTCATTTCTTCCATCGAGGACGCGGTCTGTTCCAGGCTGGAGGCCTGTTCCTGCGTGCGCTGGGAGAGGTCGTCGTTACCGCGCGAAATCTGCTGCGCGGCGGTGCTGACCGAACCGGAGCCGTGGCGCACCTCGGTCACGATGTCGCTGAGGCGCTCGTCCATGGCGCGGAACGCCGACTGCAGCTGGCCCAGTTCGTCGGTACGGGTGACCTTCACGTCGTGGCCCAGCTTGCCCTCGGAAATCTTGTTGGCGATGTCGACCGCCTCGTTGAGCGTGCGGATGACCGAACGGATCACCAGCACACCGATCAGCAGGCAGATCGCCAGGCCGATGGCGAGCGAGCCGATGCTCAGCGTGCGGATCAGCGCGTACTGCGAGGACTCGGTGGCGTAGATCTCGGAGGCTTCCTCACGCTTGGCCTCGATCAGCTTGGTCAGCTGCGACTGGCGATCCATCAGCAACGGGCGCACCTGCATTTCCAGGACGTCGGAAGCGCCTTCGTCGGCCTGCTTCAGCGCATCGACCATGTCGGCCTTGGCCTGGTCGTAATCGGACGCGGTGGCTTCCCACTTGTCGTAGAGCTTCTTGACGTTGGCCGACATCGGGATCTTGAGGAACTCGGCCTGCGTCTTGTCGATGTCCGCCTGGTACTTGTCGAACTCCGCCAGCTTCTGCTTCACCTGGTCGGCGTTGCTGACCTTGGTGCCGGCCTCGCCGAGCACCACGAACGACATCAGCGAATTGGTGGCGATGTGCGAGAGCATCTCCGAAGGTGCAAGTCCTTCCTGGTAGATCTTGCGCATGCCTTCGTTCTGGAAGTGCATGGCGCCCAGGCCTACGGCCGCGCCACCGAGCAACATGATCGTGAGCAGGCCGAGCACGCCGTAGAGACGACCGCGGACGGTCAATGCGGGCTTCTTGAACTTGAACTTCTTCATTACGATTCCAATCGGCAAGGTGCGGCAAAGGCAAACCGGGCATCGCGTGCCGCAGTAGCCGGGGCCACCGCGACAGGCTCAGGCTCAGGCGACGGCTTTGACATCCGTGGAGGCCAGGGCGGCTTCCAGCATCTGGGCGTCCTGCGGCTGAAGCAGGCGATCAACATCGAGCAGGAGGACCATGCGCTCCCCGACGGAGGTCAGGCCCTTGAGGTATTCGGTATCGACCGAGGTACCCATGTCGGGCACCGGGCGAATGCTGCCGGGGGCGACTTCCACCACGTCGGAGACGGCGTCGACCACCACCCCGAACTGGCGACCGTTGACCATCACGATGACGGTGACGGTGGTGGCCGTGTAATCCTCGCGATCCAGGCTGAAGCGCAGGCGCAGGTCCAGCACAGGGACGATGGCCCCGCGCAGGTTGAGCACGCCCAGCACGTAGGGCGGTGCCTGCGGGATGCGTGTGACGGCTGTCCAGCCGCGAATCTCGCGGACGGCAAGGATGTCCACCGCGTATTCCTCGTTGCCGAGGTTGACGGTGAGATATTGCGCGGCCTCTTCGGACGCGTCGATGGCGGTATTGGCTGCTTGGTTCATGTCGTTCCCACGGCGGATCGGATCGGCGGTTCGGGACCCCTTCCCTTGGGGTATCGGCTATCCCCAGCGGAGCTTGAGGGCCAATTTCAACGTGATGTGCGCGGATGTGAGCCAGGCAGGCCCGGGCGGGCGGCAGGCGTGGGACGCGCGGGTGCAGGACGGGCGCTTATGGGACCGGCGCGTCTGGTGCGGGCGCGTCTGGTGCGGGCGCGTCCGGGTCGGGCGCATGGGCGCCTGGGCGCATGTAGGAGCGCGCGTGCGCGCGCGACATGGTTTGAGGCCGTGAGCCCGGATCTGGCGCGCCAGCTCCGGGGTTATCGCGAGAAGATGTCGCGCGCGAGCGCGCGCTCCTACATACAGACATGCACCGCGGGGTGTGTGTGCCCCGTGGTGCCGGCCTGCGTCAGGCGGCCTTGCGGCGGGCCTGGAGGCGCACCAGGCCGGCGACGTCGGCGATCAGGGCGACCGAGCCATCCGCGAGGATGGTGGCGCCGGAGATGCCGCTGACCCGGCGGTAGTTCGCCTCGAGCGACTTGACGACCGCCTGTTGCTGGCCGATCAATTCGTCGACGAACAGGCCGATGCGGCTGCCCTCGCCTTCCACCACGATGACGATGCCCTCGTCGATGGTGCGGCGCTGACCTTCGCAGTTGAATACGTCGAACAGGCGGACGATGGGGAGCCACTGGTCGCGGAAGCGGAACAGCTCGCCGCCACCAGCCACGCTGCGCAGCGCATCGGGCTTGACCTGCACGGACTCCACGATCGACACCAGCGGCACGATGTAGGTTTCCTCGCCCACCGCCGCCGTCAGGCCGTCGATGATCGCGAGCGTAAGCGGCAGCGTGATGGTGAAGGTGGTGCCCCGGCCCTGCACGCTACGGATATTGACCGTGCCGCCCAGGTCCATGACGTTGCGGCGTACCACGTCCATGCCCACGCCACGGCCCGACAGGTCGGTGGTGGCGGCGGCGGTGGAGAAGCCCGCTTCGAAGATGAGGTCGGCCACGGCGTCGTCGGACAGGTGCTCGCCAGAGCTGATGATGCCGCGCGACACGGCCTTGGCGACGATGGCGTCGCGGTTGAGACCGGCGCCGTCGTCCGCCACTTCGACCACGATGGAGCCGCCGCGATGGAAAGCTTCCATGCGCAGCGTGCCGGTGTCGCCCTTGCCCGAGGCCAGGCGCTTGTCCGGCATCTCCAGGCCGTGATCGATCGCGTTGCGCACCAGATGGACCAGCGGATCGCCGATCTTTTCCAGCACGGTCTTGTCGAGTTCGGTGGTTTCGCCGCGCATGTCCAGCACGACTTTCTTGTCCAGCTTCTGGGCGAGGTCGCGGACCAGGCGCGGGAAGCGGTTGAACACCGTGCTGATGGGGAGCATGCGGATGCTCATCACGCTTTCCTGCAGCTCGCGGGTGTGCCGACCCAGCTGGGCCAGGCCCTGGCGGAACATTTCCAGCTGCGATTCGTCCACGCCGTCGTTGAACTGGGTGAGCATGGACTGGGTGATGACCAGCTCGCCGACCAGGTTGATCAGGACGTCGATCTTCTCGATGCCGACGCGGACCGAGCTGGATTCGCTGTTGACCGCGGGTTCGCGGACGGCGCGTGGCGCGGCGGCCGCAACCGGCGCGATGGCCTCGACGACAGGCGCGGCCACCGGTGCCGACAGGCGCGGCGTGGCCGTGAGGTCGCAGTCGCCGTCGACCCAGTCGAACACGCCTTCGACGGCGGCGCGCTTGGCGCCGGCGTCCAGGCTCAGCGTCCAGCCGAGGTAGGACGACTCGGCGTCCATGTCGGCCAGCGCGGGAAGCTTGCTGGTGTCACAGGTGACCGTGAGCGGGCCCATGGCCTCCAGCTCGCGGAACATGCGTGCCGGATCGTTGCCGGTCTTGAGCAGGTAATCGAACGGGCGGAACGCGATGTCCCAGCCTTCGATGGCTTCGACCGGTGCGGCGGCCTTGACCGCCACCGGCGCCACCGGGGCGCCCGAGACCATGGCCGACAACTCGGCCAGGAGCGCCTGGCTTTCCGGCGTGGCGGCCGGCTGGCCGGCCATCGACAGGGACAGCATGTCGCGCACCGTATCGCCCGAGCGCAGCAGCAATTCGACGACGGCCTTTTCCATCGGACGGCGGCCACTGCGGACCTCATCCATCAGGTTTTCGGCCACGTGCGTAAATGCCGCGACGTCGGTGAAACCGAACGTGGCCGCACCGCCCTTGATCGAATGGGCGGCACGGAACACGACGTTGATCAGTTCCGGGTCTTCGGCACCCTCGTCCAATGCGAGGAGCGCCTGCTCCATGGCGTCGAGACCGTCGAGGCTCTCTTCATGGAACGCCTTGTGGAATTGCGCCAGATCGACTTTGGACATGGGGGAACCCTGGATGACCGGAACGTGTAAGGAAGCGACTTGCGGAAAGATCAGCCGAGAACGCGGCCGACGGTGGCCAGCAGCTGCTCCGGATCGAACGGCTTGACCAGCCAGCCGGTGGCACCGGCGGCCTTGCCTTCCATCTTCTTTTCCGGATTGGACTCGGTGGTGAGCATGAGGATGGGCACGCCGCGGTAATCCGGACGGGTGCGGATCTCACGAACCATCGAGATGCCGTCCATCACCGGCATGTTCACGTCGGCGAGGATCAGGTCGAACTTGTGCACGGCGGCGGAATCGAGCGCCGCCTGGCCGTTGTCGGCCTCTTCGACGTCGTGACCGGCGCCACGCAGGGTGAAGGCGACCATGCTGCGCATGGAAGCCGAATCGTCTACCGCAAGAATCTTAGCCATCGAAGCACCTTCAGTTCACGCCGGCGTGGGCCGGCAGTTCAATCAGACTGTTGAGACCCAGCACGGCGACGCCGCGCTGGAGGGGATCGCTGACGCCTGTCCAGGTGACGGTGCGTCCTGCCGCCCGCGCATCGCGGGAAAACGCGGCAAGCAACTGTAGCGCCGCCGTGTCGACCTGGGCCACCGCGCTACCGTCGATACCGACCGGACCGCCACTGGCGAGCGCCGCCAACAGCGTATCGCGCAGCGCGGGGGCCGCGGCGATGCGCAGGTCGGCATCGAGTGCCAGCGCTGAGCTGGTGGCTTCTTTGGAGGATTTCTTGGCCATCGTCCGTACCATGGGGACCCCGTGGCGCAGATCGCCTGGGGTCGTTCGATGGGCTTATCGGCCCCACGGGGGAAAGCTTTAGGCGATGCGTCACCGGTTATGAAATCCACCGCCGACCATTGTGAAATTCACCCATCTTCACCAGTGAACATGATATTCATTGACAACGTTGTCATGGCGGAAAAAACTCGAACCGTATCGTCGCGCCGCATGACCTTTTTCGTCACGCGGCGATCGCCAGCAATCACGGGGTCAATGATGGGAACCTTCTCCAACCAGCCGGTCGTCACGGACATCGCGTCGGCGCGGCGCCCGGTGCTTGCGGCGGATGTCGGCGGCACGCACGCGCGCGTCGCGCTGGTCTATCCCCAGGGGCCAGCACAGGCGGCCGTCCAGCTGCTTTGCCACCGCCGCTACGTCGGCGCCGAATGGCCCAGCCTGGCCGCCATCCTAAAGGATTTCCTGGCGACCCATGCGTACCTGGCCCCGCTGGGGGTGGAGCGCTGCGCCATCGCCATCGCCGGGTATGTGCTGAATGACCAGGTCGCCAACAGCAACCTGCCGTGGCCGGTGGCGCTCGGCGATATCCGCGCCGTGGCGGGCGACGCGCTGGAGGTGGTCAACGACTTCGAGGCGGTGGCCTTCGCCAGCCAGTTCATCGACCCTGCCGAGGCGGTCGCCGTGCTCCCGGGCATCCCCGGTGGTACGCGCGGTCCCGTCGTGGTGATGGGACCGGGTACCGGGCTCGGCTCGGCCGTGCTGCTGCCGGGCGACGGGCAGGCCACGGTATTGCCCACGGAGGCGGGCCAGATCGCCTTCGCCCCCGGCGACGAGCGCGAGGCGGCCATTCTGCGCGTCCTGGCCCGAACCCGGCCTTACGTGTCGGTCGAGTCGCTGCTGTCGGGACCCGGCCTGCTGGCCACCTATCGCGCCCTCGCCGAACTGGACGAGCGGGACGCGCCGCTGGCCACCCCCGGCGAGGTGAGCGCGGCCGGCATGGCCGGTACCGATCCGACCGCGCATGCCGCGCTGGACGTCTTCTGCGCCGTACTGGGCGGTTTCGTCGGCGACCTGGCCATGCTCTACGGCGCGCAGGGTGGCGTATTCCTGGCCGGCGGCATCCTTCCCCAGATCAGCGACGTCGTCCTGGCCAGCCGGTTCCGCGAGCGCTTTTTCAACAAGGGCGTCATGCGACCTTTCCTGGAGCGCGTGCCGGTGTGGCTGGTGGAGCACGGTCACCTTGGCGTGCTGGGCGCGGCCACGATGCGCGCGGGCTCGCGGGTGGGCTCACGATGACCGTCGGCAGCAACGGCCGGAAGCCCGCAGCACGGCACCTTGGCCGCCGCCTGGCCCTGGCCGCCGCGCTGGCCTGCACCGGCGGCCTGGCGCACGCCGACGCGCTGCCGCTCATTCCCCTGCCCGCCGACATCCGGCAGACCGAAGGCTCGCTGGCCATCGACGCGCATACCGTCATTGCCTATGCGCCCGGCGATCGTGGCGCCGAAGCCGCCGCGGTCTACCTCGCCGCCGAACTGAAACGCAGCCGCGGCCTGTCCCTGACGCCCATCCCCACGCGGCAGCCACCCCATGGCGCGATCGTGCTGCGTACCGATCCGGCAACCCGCGTGACCCAGGCGGACGGCTACACCCTCGACATTACCGGCGACGGCGCCCGGATCGCCTCGCGCGGCGACGCGGGTCTTTTCTACGGTGCGGTCACCCTCTGGCAGCTGGCGAGCGCAGATGGCCAGCAGGGTGCGACACACGTCCCCGACGTCGCCATCCGTGACTGGCCGCGCTTTGCATGGCGCGGCCTGATGCTCGACGTCGCCCGGCATTTCCACGATGTGGCCGCGGTCAAGCAGGTGCTCGACGCCATGGCCGAGCACAAGCTCAACGTCTTCCACTGGCACCTCAGCGACGACCAGGGCTGGCGCATCCAGATCAGGCGTTACCCCCGCCTTACCGACGTGGGCGCCTGGCGAACGCCGCCGGGCGCGGGCACGTTCGGCGAGCCGGAGCGCTACGGCGGCTTCTACACCCAGGAGCAGATCCGCGACGTGGTGGCTTATGCCGCCGCCCGCCACATTACGGTGGTGCCGGAACTGGACATGCCCGGCCATGCACAGGCCGCGGTGGCCGCCTACCCCGAACTGGTCGGTGTCACCGGCGAGCACCCCGCGGTTTCCGTGGACTGGGGTGTCAATCCCTACCTCTACAACGTGGACGACAAGAGCTTTACCTTCATCGAGAACGTGCTCGACGAGGTGATGGCGTTGTTCCCGTCCACGTACATCCACCTGGGCGGCGACGAAGCGGTCAAGGACCAGTGGAAACAGTCGCCCGCCGTGCAGGCGAAGATGGCCTCACTGGGCATCAAAGATGAAAACGCCCTGCAAAGCTGGTTCACCGATCGCCTGGGCGATTACCTCGCCAAGCACGGCCGGCGCCTGATCGGCTGGGACGAGATCCTCGAAGGGGGGTTGCCGCGCACGGCCTCGGTGATGTCATGGCGCGGCGTCGAGGGTGCGGTGGCCGCGGCGAAGCAGGACCACGACGTGGTGCTCGCGCCCGCCGGCTGGATGTATTTCGACAACCTGCAGAGCGACCGCGCCGACGAACCCAACGGTCGTCTGTCCGTGCTCGACCTCAAGCGCGTCTATGGTTTCGAACCGGTGGATGCGTCGCTGACACCGGAACAGGCCCGGCATGTGCTGGGTACCGAGGCCACCCTCTGGAGCGAGTTCATTCCCTCTACTCGCCACATACAGCATGCACTGTTCCCGCGCCTGGATGCCATGGCGGAAATCGCCTGGTCGCCACGTGACGTGCGCAACTGGGACAGCTTCCTGCAGCGGCTGCCCGCGCAGGTGCGTCGCTATGCGGCACTGGACATCGACGCGTCGGATACCGCGTTCGCGCCGGGCATCCACCTCGACGAACCGGTGTCCGGCATCCTGCGCGCCGGCAAGGCCACGGTGCGGATCGACACCCAGGTGACGTTCGGCACGATCCGCTACACGACGGACGGCAGCCTGCCCGATACGCAGGCCAAGGCCTATGCCGCGCCCTTCGACGTGACGCTGCCGACCACCGTGCGCGCCGCGACCTTCGCCCCGGACGGCACGCGGATGGCCGCGGTACGCAGCCGCGTGATAGACCGCGACACGCTGCTGACCCGACGCACCGGCGAGCTGACGAAGTGTGCCGATGGCAGCCTGGGCCTGCGGATGCCGTTGTTGCCCGACCTGGGCGCGATGGACACCGCGGTGTTCGACATTGACCTATTCCACGCCTGCTGGGCCTACCCGGCCGCGCCGCTGGACGGCATCACCGGCATCCGCGTGGACGTGGCCCGGCTGGCCCGCAATTACGGCCTGGCGCACGAGCTGTCCAAGGTCGTGTCCTACCCGGCGAAAACCGCCTACGGCGAGCTGGAGATCCACCAGGACACCTGCGCGGGCCCGCTGCTGGCCTCCCTGCCCCTGCCACCGGGAAAATCCCTCGGCGAACGCTTCGTCCTGCAAGGCAAGCTGCCCGCGGTGCGTGGCGACCACGATCTGTGCCTGCGCAGCACCGCACCCATCACCGGCCCGCTTTACGGCCTGGGTTCGGTGAAACTGACCGGGCCGGCGCAGTGAGCGGCCGTCACGCGACGCGGCGTGTCGCAGCCGTCGCGGCCGCGTTGCTGCTGTGGGTGGGCCACGCCTCGGCCGTCACCCCGGCGGCGGCACCCGAGCAACGCGCCCGCGACCTGGTCTCGCGCATGAGCCTGGACGAGAAGGTAGCGCAGTTGCAGAGCGCGGCGCCGGCGATACCGCGGCTCGGCATTCCCGCCTACGAGTGGTGGAACGAAGGCCTGCACGGGGCGGCACGCGCGGGTTATGCCACGGTGTTTCCGCAGGCGATCGGCCTGGCCGCCAGCTGGAATCCCGACCTGCTGCAGCAGGTGGGCGAGGCGATAGCGCAGGAAGCGCGCGCACGCTTCGACGCCATCGGCGCGGGCCACGACCACGGCCGCTACGAAGGGCTGACCATCTGGTCGCCGAACATCAACATCTTCCGCGATCCCCGCTGGGGCCGTGGCCAGGAAACCTACGGCGAGGATCCCTACCTCACCGGCCGGCTGGCCGTGGCCTTCGTGCAGGGTATCCAGGGGCCCGACCCGACGCACCCGCGCGCCATCGCCACGCCGAAGCACTTCGCCGTGCACAGCGGACCGGAGGCCGGTCGGCACGGCTTCGATATCGACGTGTCGCCGCACGACAGGGAAGCGACCTTCCTGCCGGCGTTCCGCGCCGCGATCACGGAAGGCCACGCGGGCTCGGTGATGTGCGGCTACAACGCGCTGCACGGCACACCGGTGTGCGCGGATGCGGGTTTGCTCCAGGACACGTTGCGCACGAGCTGGGGCTTTACCGGCTTCGTCGTCTCCGACTGCGACGCGGTGGACGACATGACCAAGTTCCACTACTACCGCGCGGACAACGCCGGCTCGTCGGCGGCCGCGCTGCGCGCGGGCACCGACCTGGATTGCGGCTTCGCCTATGCGGAGCTTGGCGAGGCGGTGCGCCGCGGCGACGTGGACGTATCCGTGCTGGATACGGCCCTGGTCCGCCTGTTCGCGGCCCGCTACCGGCTCGGCGAACTGGGCGTGTCCGCATCGCCCCGTGCCCGGCCCGCCGAGTCGCCGGCGCATGCGGCGCTTGCGGTGGACGCGGCGGCGCAATCGATGGTGCTGCTCAAGAACGACAACGGCGCGCTGCCCCTGCGCGGCACCCCGCACATCGCGGTGATCGGACCCAACGCCGACACCGTGGAAACCCTGGAAGCGAACTACCACGCCACGTCGCGCGCACCGGTCACGCCGCTGCAGGGCTTGCGCACGCGTTTCGGTACCGAACGCATTCGTTATGCGCAGGGCTCGCCGGTGGCCGTGGGCGTGCCGGTGCCGGTACCGGAAACCGCGCTGCGCACGCAGGTCGCCCCCGGCGCCGCGACCGGCCTCAGCGGCAGCTATTTCGTCGGCACCGGTTTCCAGGGCAAGCCCCGCGCCACGCGCGTGGATCGCACCATCGACTTCGACTGGGACCACGTGACCCCCGCGGGCCTGCCCAAGGGCACCTACGCGGTACGCTGGACCGGCGCCCTGCTGCCGCCCGGCCCCGGTGACTACACGCTGGCGGTGCATGTGGATCGCTGCTTCGACTGCGTCGGCCACGATCCGGTGCGCCTGTTCGTCGACGGCAAGCCCGTGGTGCAGGACGACGGTAGCGACACGAGCATGCAGGCCCGCCTGCACTTCGACGACACCCGGCCACACGACATCCGCCTGGAGTACGTGCACAGCGGCAACGACCAGGGCGTCCGCTTGCAGTGGCTGGCGCCCGCCGACGCGCAGCTGGCCGAGGTGGACCGTGCGTTGAGCGACGCCGATGTCGCCGTGGCCTTCGTCGGCCTGTCGCCCGACGTCGAAGGCGAGGAACTGCGGATCGAGGTACCGGGTTTCGCCGGCGGCGATCGTACCGACATCGGCCTGCCCGCCGCGCAACGCGCCCTGCTGATGCGTGCCGCGGCCAGCGGCAAGCCGCTGGTCGTGGTGCTGATGTCCGGCAGCGCGGTGGCTCTGGACGAGGCGAACGAGCGCGCCGCCGCCATCGTCGCCGCGTGGTACCCGGGCCAGAGCGGCGGCACCGCGGTGGCGCGCCTGCTGGCGGGCGACGACAACCCGGCCGGGCGCCTGCCGGTTACGTTCTACCGTTCCGTGCGCGACCTGCCTCCCTTCACCAGTTACCAGATGAAGGGGCGCACCTACCGCTACTTCGACGGCACGCCGCTGTACCCCTTCGGCCATGGGCTCAGCTACACGCGCTTCGCTTACGCCGAGGCACGCCTGTCGCAACCGGCGCTGACGGCGGGCGATACCCTCACCGCCAGCGTGGACGTGCGCAACAGCGGCGAGCGCGACGGCGACGAAGTGGTCCAGGCGTACCTCGGTTTTCCCGAAGGCGACAAACTCGCGCCGCACCGCACGCTGGTCGGGCTGCAGCGCGTGCACCTGCGCGCCGGCGAAACGCGCCGGATCACCTTCGTCCTCAATCCCCGCCGGCTCAGCTCCGTGGATGCGGCTGGCCAGCGTGCCGTCGTCCCCGGCAGCTACCGACTCTTCCTCGGCGGCGGCCAGCCGGGCGATGCGCCGGGCCAGTCGCTGGAGTTCACCCTTCAGGGCCGGCAGGCGCTGCCGCGATGACGCGCCTCGTGCCGCGTCTCGCGTTACTGGTGGCCGGCCTGCTCGCGGTGCTCACGGCCTTCGCCAACCCGCCGCTGACCGTGTCCGGCGCGCATTTCATGCGTGACGGCAAGCCTTACCAGATCATCGCCGGCGACATCCATTTCCAGCGGGTGCCGCGGGCGTACTGGGCCGACCGGCTGCGCAAGGCGCGTGCGATGGGGCTGAACACCGTCACCACCTATGTGTTCTGGAACGCGGTGGAACCGACGCCCGGCCAGTTCGACTTCAGCGGCAACAACGATGTGGCGGCCTTCGTGAAAGCCGCGCAGGCCGAAGGTCTGAACGTCATCCTGCGCCCAGGGCCGTACGTGTGCGGCGAGTGGGATGCCGGTGGTTTCCCCGCCTGGCTGTTCGCCGAACCGGGCATGCGCGTGCGCACTCGCGACCCGCGTTTCCTCGCCGCCGCCGACCGCTACCTGCAACGCCTGGGCAAGGAACTGGCACCCCTGCTCGCGTCCCGCGGCGGCCCCATCGTCGCCACCGAGCTGGAAAACGAATACGGCTCTTACAGCGACGACAAGGCCTACCTCGGCCAGATCCGCGACATGCTCAAACGGTCGGGCCTGGCGGACGACCTGCTGCTCACCTATGACGGCCCCGACCTGCTCGCCAATGGCACCCTGCCCGATGTGACGGCGGTGATCGACTTCGCGCCGGGCGAGGCGAAGAAAAGCTTCGAGACGCTGGCGCGCTTCCGGCCGGATGCACCGCGCATGGCCGGCGAATACTGGGCCGGCTGGTTCGATGCGTGGGGCGGCAAGCATGCCGACACCGATACGAGGCAACAGGCCGACGAACTGGCCTGGATGCTGTCTCGGGGCGACTCGGTCAACGTGTACATGGTGCATGGCGGCACCAGTTTCGGCTTCATGAACGGCGCCAATTTCCAGGGCAACCCCTCGGACCACTACACGCCGCAGACCACCAGCTACGACTACGACGCGGCGCTGGATGAAGCGGGACGCCCGACCCCGAAATACCTGCGCTTTCGCGAGGTGATCGCGAAGGCGACCGGGCAGGCCCTACCCCCGGTGCCGGCGTCGCCGCCCCTGCGCAGCCTTCCCGCCTTTACCCTCGACGAATCCGCATCGCTGTGGGACAACCTGCCGGCGCCGCACGCGTCCGAGCAACCCCGGTCGATGGAAGCGTATGGCCAGTCCTACGGCTACATCCTCTACCGCACCACGGTGCATGGTCCGTTCCACGGCACGCTGTACCTGGGCGACGTACGCGACTATGCGGCGGTCTACCTCGATCGCGACGCGCGCGGCACGGTCGACCGACGACTGAAGCAGGTGTCCATGCCGATCGATGTGGGCAGCGGTGACCACACGCTGGACATCCTCGTGGAAAACACCGGCCGCGTGAACTACGGGCCGCACCTGGACGACGGCCGCGCCGGCCTGGTCGAGCCGGTGATGCTCGGCACCGATGTGTTGACCGGCTGGCAGGTGTATCCCCTGCCCATGGATACACCGCGCACGCTGCGCGGCTGGACGACCGCCCCGGTCGCGGGCCCGGCGTTCCACCGCGGCCACGTGGCTATCGACACGCCGGCCGACACGTTCCTGGACACGCGGGCGTTCGGCAAGGGCGCCCTGTGGCTCAACGACGTGAACCTGGGCCGGATCTGGTCGATCGGACCCCAGCATGACCTTTACGCGCCCGGCCCCTGGTTCCACCGGGGCCGCAACGACGTGGTGATGTTCGACCTGGACACGCGCGACAAACCCGTCGTAAGGGGTGTCGATCACCGGCTGTGGTCCGACCCCGCCAAACAACCCTGACTTTTTGCGCCTGTGCTGGAGTGCCTGCCCATGTCGACGTCCGTTCCGTTCCGCCGCCTGAAGACCTGCCTCGCGACGGCGCTGCTGGCGGCCCTGCCGGGCATCGCGCCGGCCGAGTCGTTCACCGACGTCAAGCCGTCGCCGCAGCAGGTGGCCTGGCAGGACCTGGAGTTCGGCGTCATCGTGCACTTCGGCACCAACACCTTCCTCGACCGCGAGTGGGGCGACGGCACCGCGTCGCCCAGCGTGTTCAACCCCGACAAGGTCGATCCCGACCAGTGGGCGCGCGCGGTCAAGGCGGCCGGCGTGCGCTACATGGTGCTGGTGGCGAAACACCATGACGGTTTCGCCCTGTGGCCCACCGACCAGACCGATTATTCGGTGAAGGCCAGCCCGTGGAAGGGCGGCAAGGGCGACCTGGTGCGCATGGCATCCGACGCGGCGAAGAAGAACGGCCTGGGCTTCGGCATCTATCTATCCCCCTGGGACCGACACGATCCGCGTTACGCCAACGCCGCTGCGTATGACAAGTACTACCTGTCCGAGCTGGAAGAACTGGTGCAGCACTACGGACCGCTCACCGAGTGGTGGCTGGACGGTGCCGGCAGCGCGGGGCATGTCTACGACTTCGCCAAATACGTGGAAACGCTGCGGACCTACCAGACCAACGCGATGATCTTCGCCGATGTCGCCCTGTTCGACTACGGCGACATCCGCTGGGTCGGCAACGAGGACGGCGTGGTGCAGGGCGAAAACTGGAACGTCATCGACCGCCACGGACAGCTTCGCTGGCGGCCCCTGGAAGTGGACACGCCGCTGCACAAGGGCCACTGGTTCTACAGCTCCAGGCCGGACTTCGGCACGTCGCTGAAGACCGTGGACGAGCTGATGGACAACTGGGAAAGCAGCGTCGGCCACGGCGGCCAGCTGATGCTGGGCGTGGCGCCGGACACCCATGGCCTGTTGCCCGAGGCCGACGTGCGCCGGCTGGCCGACTTCGGCAAGGCGCTCAAGGCACGCTACGGCGATGCGGCCAACCTGGTGGCCCAGCACGCGCCTACCGACGCCAACACCGCGGCGGCCCTGGACGGCGATCCGTCGACGTTCTGGTCCGCACCGAACGGGGCGGCCAACGCCACGCTGGAGGTGGACCTGGGTCGCGAGGTCACCTTCGACCGCGCCATGACGATGGAATGGCTGGACGGTGGCCAGACCGTGCACGGCTATGCGGTGCAGGTGTGGGACGGCAACGGCTGGAAAACCGTTGCCCAGGCCCAGGCGATCGGTCACATGAAGATCGATCGCTTCGCGCCGGTTACCGCACGGCGCGTCCGTCTGAACATCCTGTCCGCCGTGGGCACGGCGCGTATCCGGGAGTTCAAGCTGTTCGCGGTCAACGCACCGCGTTAGGCAGCTCGTCCCAGATCTTCGGGTCTTCCGAACCCAGCACCCAGGCGCAGAAGCCTTCCAGCCCGTATTGCTTGACTACGTCGTAGCGGTCGCGGAAGGCGCGGGCATCGGGCAGGAACACCCACTCGCGCATCTGGTCGCGGTAGAAGTAGAACCACGACTCGTGCTCCACCGGATCCCACTGCATGGTGACACCGAACTGCTTGGCCAGCGGGAACGATTCGTCGGCATCGATATAGGTGCCGGAGATGTTCGAGTTTTCCTTGCCATCCGCGCCCACCGGGTTGCCGGTGAACCAACGGTAGCCGTACAGGCCGATGCCCAGCGACAGCTTGTCCTTGGGCACGATCTTGATCGCGTACTGCAGCTGTTCCATCACCCAGGGCATGCCCGCCACCGGGCCCGGCGTGGTCCAGCGCGTGTGCTGGTCGTAGGTCATCAGGCAGACCAGGTCGAGCACCTTGGACAGCTCCTTCAGATCGTACGCGCCACGCCAGTATTCCCACATCCACTTGCCGAAGGCGCCCTGCCCCGCATACCCCGGTGCATTGGGGACCACGGCCATGCTCAGCTTCAGCCCGTTCTTGTGCAGCGCCTCGTAGGTCTGGCGCGTGATCAGGGTGAGCGCGTCGCGATCGGTCCAGGCAATGTTCTCGAAGTCGAACTGGTAGCCGACGAAGCCGTGCAGCTTCGCCTGTTCGATCATGCTGGCGATCATCGCCTTCTTCGCGGTTTCGTTGGTGAGCAGCGCGTGGAACTTGGCGCGGTCGCCCGCAGCCGACACGATGGGCATCACCGGCAGCTTGTGTGCCTGGGCGATCTTCAACACGTAGTCGTCGGGACCACCGGAGACCAGGCCGTTTTCGTCCACGCCGTACCAGGTGGGCACCAGCAGGTCGATCTTGTCCACGTGCGCCTCGAACGAGGCCACCGATTTCTGCGTGCCCATCAGGTAGAACAGCGCCACGGGCGCCTTGGCGAACGCGGCCAGCGGCAGCCAGAACAGGCCGGCGACGATGAGGAGTTTCCAGCGATTCATGGGGAGGCCTTGGGGGTGGTCGGCGTGGCCAGCGTGATGCGGTACACGTAGGCGTCGCTGCCGACGGGATGGGAGGGAACCCGCAGGTGAAGCCCGGTGCCGTCCTGGGTGAAGGGCACGTTGCTACCGTCCGCCAGCAACTCGACCTTCGACACGGCGTCGGTCGGCTTGATCGCGTGCACGGTGGCCTTACCGGCCGCCGGCCAGCCCAGCTCGATCGCGTAGAGCTTGCCGTTGCCGGTGGTGAAGCGGAAATCGTCCGCGGTGAACGGCTTGGTCTTCGTATCCTGGAACGTGCCGCCGATGACCTCGGTGGGGCCTTCGCCGTACACCCGCCACGGCTTGCTGCCGTAGATGGCCTCGCCGTTGACCTTCAGCCACGCACCGATGCCGCGCAACGTATCCTGCGCGCCCTGCGGGATGGTGCCGTCCGCGCGCGGCCCGATGTTGAGCATCAGGTTGCCGTTCTTGGAGACCACGTCCGCCAGCAGGTGGATGATGACCGTGGGCGACTTGTAGGTGTCGTGGTCGATGTAACCCCACGAGGCCTCGCTGACCGACGTGTCGGTCTGCCAGTGCGTGGCGTGGATGCCGGTGAGCTGCCCGCGCTCGATATCCAGCGTGCCGGCGCCCTCGGGGAAGTCACCCAGCTTGTAGTTGACCACCACGCCGTCGCGTTTCGCGCCTTGGTTGTAGTAGTACGACAACAGGGTGGGCAGCGTGTTGCGGAAGGTCGGGTGACCGATCCACCAGTCGAAGTAGATGATGTCCGGGTGGTAATCGTCGATCAGCTCCGCCGTGCGGGCCAGCCAGTCGTCCAGCCAGGCCTGCGAGACGAAGGTCCAGTCGTCGGCCAGGTTCTGGTCGTCCTTGCTGAGGTGGTCCACCGCCGGCCCGTAGAGCCCGGCATTGGCGGGATCGTTCACGTCTGAATCGAAGTGGCGACCGCCATCGAAGAACCAGTCGTGCTCGGCCCGGTGGGACGACACGCCGAAGCGCATGCCCTGCGCACGGATCGCCTTGGCCAGCAGGCCGATGACGTCGCGTTTCGGGCCCTTCTGCACCGCCGTCCACTCGGACAGCTTCGAGTCGTACATGGCGAAGCCGTCGTGGTGCTCGGCCACGGGCACCACGTAGCGTGCCCCCGCCTCACGGAACAGCGCCGCCCAGGCGTCCGGATCGAACCGCTCCGCCTTGAACATCGGCACGAAATCCTTGTAGCCGAAACGCGACTGCGGGCCATAGGTGGCCACGTGGTGCGCGAATTCCTTGGTGCCCTGCTGGTACATGTTGCGCGAATACCACTCGCTGCCGAAGGCCGGCACCGAGTAGACGCCCCAATGGATGAAGATGCCGAACTTGGCGTCGTCGTACCAGGCGGGCGAGCGGTAGCCCTTCAACGAAGCCCAGTCGGGCCGGAACGGACCCTTGGCGACGTCGGCACCGACATGATCGAGGATGGCCTTGCGCGCCGGGGCGAACCGGGCGGTGGCCTGCTGCCAGCGCAGGTCCTGGATCTGTGGCGACACGGTGCCGGCGGTGGGCGCCGTCGCTTCGCCCGCATGGGCGGCACCGAACGCCAGCGCCGCCACCATGAGGGGGACCAGGGATCGTCGCACCATCGAAAGCACTCCTCGTTCCGTAAAAAAACCCGGCGGCGCCGCAGGGAGACGATCGCCGCCGGTAGCGCGCTAAAGCTTGAAGTTCAGGGTCATCGAGTACGTACGGCCGCTCTTGTACTCACCGATCGGAGCGTACTTGATGTCGGCGTACTGGTAGTACGTCGAATCCAGCAGGTTGGTCGCGCTCAGCGTGACGCCCATCCATTCGTTGACCTGGTAGGACGCGCTCAGGTCCAGTTCCTTGTACGCATCGGCGAACACGTTGGAATTCAGGCGACCCACCTGGGTGAAATACGGGGAACGGCGGCTGTAGTTGATGCGCGCCGACCACGGACCGTGCTCGTAGTAGGGGATGATGTTGACCGTGTTCTTGGACAGGTACGGCAGGTTGAGCTTGCCGCCGTCGGCCTGGGTCTGCGTGGTGGCCTTGCTGTACGTGTAGTTGGTCTGGATGCCGAAGCCGTAGCCCAGGTCCTGCTGGTAGATCAGCGACAGGCCCGAGACCTTGGCGTTGGACGCGTTGACCGGGGAGGTCACCTGGTACAGGTTGGTCTGACCCGTGGTCGGATCGGTCAGCGAGCGCTCGCTGGTGGTCGTCACGATATAGCTGTCAATCTTGCGCACGAAGCCTTCGACCGAGAGCAGGCTTGCCGGGGCGAAATACCACTCCGCCGACACGTCGAAGTTGGTCGACTGGTAGGGCTTCAGGTCCGGGTTGCCGGCGCTGGCGGTGAAGTTGCCCGTGGAAGCGCCGTTGAGCGACGTGGCACCGGCGAGGTCACCGTAACGCGGGCGGGCGATCACCTTGGCGATCGACGCACGCAGCACCTTGTCCTCATCCAGGTCGTAGGCGACGTTGAGCGACGGCAGCGGCTTGTAGTAGTGCGTGGTGTTCGACACGGCGCTGTACGTACCGCCGTTGTTGTTCACGTAGTAGTTGGACGTGTCCTTGGTATCGACATAACGCACGCCGACGTTGCCGCGCCACTTGCCGGATTCGAAGTCCAGCTGCAGGTAGGCGTCCTTGGTGATCTCCGCCACGCCGAAGATCGACGGGTAGTTGATGGTGTACGGGCCCTGCGGCTGCGACTTCAGGTAGTTGACCACGCTGCTCTGGCTGGCCGTGGCCCAGTCGGTCATGTTGCCGCTGGCATGCAGGCCGTCGTAGAGACCGCTGGGGGTGGAACCCGGATCGAAGTCGGTCAACGACACCGGATCGGTGGTGTTGATGCGGTTGCCGCGCGACTGCGTGCCGTTGAAATGGTTGGTGTACTTCACGCCCATTTCGATCTGGTTGATCGGGCCCCACGACAGGTCGCGAAGCGCGTCGAACTGCGCGTAACGCTCGCGGTCGGTGGTCTGCTCGTAGTAGATGCCACCGGCCTGGTTCTGGCCCGGCAGGGTCGGATCGCCCGGGGGCGAGTTGGCCGGCGAACCCGGCAGGCCCCAGTTGGCGGCGGAGCCGTTGTCGTAGTTGGTGCTGGTGTTGCGGCCGTCGTAGCCGAAGTTGTAACCGCCGTTCTTCAGCAGGTACTTCATCAGGTACTCGGGATCCTTGCCGCCGCTGGCGCTGGTGTAGCCCAACTGGCTGGTAAACTGCCACTCGTCGCCGGTGAAATCGTGGCGCAGGTTGATGCTCTTGGTGGAGACTTCCGTCTTGCGGTAGTTCGTATCCAGCTCGGCATACGGCTGGCCGTTGCCGGTGTTGGGCGACACCACGCCATTGGTGATGTAGCCGTTGCTGTTGGTGATGCTGGTCAGCTTGTTGAGGTCGCCGCAACCCGGGCACACATAGCGCGCCTCGCTGAAGTTGTCGTACTTGCCCTTGACGTACAGGCCGGTCAGGTTGAATTCGTTGTGGTCGTCCGGGCGCCACTGCAACGTGGACTGCAGGCCGTTGCGCTCACGGGTCTGCTGGAAGTAGTCGCTGTTGATGCCCACCGGGATCTTCGAATTGGCGTAGTTCGGGTCGCCGGTCACCGTGGGGTTGCTGGTGATCTTGTCGCCCGTGGTGTAGCCGAAGAACTCGATACCGGCGCGCGACAGGTTTTCCTTGTCGTGCGTGACGCTGGTCAGGAAACCGAGCGTGCTGTCGTCGTTCTTCCAGCTCCACAGCGCCGAGGCGCGCGGGTTGCCCTGCGCGGAGCGGTCGTTGTAGTTGTAGCCGAGCGAGCCGCGCAGCGTGTTGGCCGGCAGGTCCAGCGGCTTGCGCGTCTGGATGATGACCGTGCCGCCGATGCTGCCTTCGTCGATGTGCGCTTCGGGCGACTTGTACACCTGCATGTTGCCGATGATCTCGGGCGACAGCAGCGAGTAGTTGAACGTGCGGCCGCTGGTGTCGGTCGGGTTGCCGCCCCAGTCGCCCGAGGCGATGGTCTGGCCGTTCAGCAGCACGCGGTTGAGCGCGGCGTCGGTGCCGTTGACGCTGATCTTCTCGCCTTCGCCGAACTGGCGATCCACCGTGATGCCCGGCAGGTGCGACAGCGACTCGGCAGCGTTGGTGTCCGGGAACTTGCCGATGTCGGTCGCGCTGATCGCATCCACCACGGCGTTGGCGTTGCGCTTGATGTCGATCGCCTTTTCCAGGCTGCCGCGGTAACCGGTGACGGTCACGGCCTGCAGCGTCGCAGCCTGCTTTTCAGCGGCGCGTTCCTGGGCGGTCTTGGCCGCGTCCGGCTTGTTCGGGTCCGCGGGCGCGCTGGCGGGCGCGGCGGCGGGTGTCGTGGTGTCCTGTGCGTGCGCGGCGGCGGCGAATGCACAAAGGATGCTGGCGCACAGCAGGGTCTTGTTGATGGTCATGCGGATGTCCTCCCCCAAACTCTTCTTATTCCGGATGCTGGCGATCCGCCCGGCAGGCAGTGCGCTTCGTCCGTACGGAACCGCAACCGTCGGCGACGGCGCGGGCTAACGCCCATGTATTCGTGGCACCCGTCATCGACCCCGCGCCGACAACGTTGTCATCCGTGGTGTGTTGCTACCCACCGTCCGTTTACTGGCGAACGCAGTATTCAGATATGTTTCGCACGATTCAAGTTGCGCTGCAACAAAAATTTCATCGCGCCGTCACCTGTACACAGGTTCACCTATAAACGTAGTATTTATACCTGTGCAGGCGATACCGTCTGCCGTGTGTTTCCCTGGAGCCCCCATGCCGCTGCCGTTCGCGAGCCCAACCGCCACTGTGCCGCCCGCCCGTTGCGCCACGCTTTCGTCGCTGGCCTTCGGTGGCGCGCCGGTGGGCAACCTCTACACCGAGGTGGACGAGGCCGAGGCGCTGCGAACCCTTCGGCAGGCGTGGGAGGGTGGCATCCGCCACTTCGATACCGCGCCCTATTACGGTTTCGGCCTCAGCGAAAACCGTATCGGCGAGGCGCTTGCCGACCTGCCGCGTGACAGCTACGGGCTGTCCACCAAGGTGGGCCGACTGGTCGAGGATGCTTCCGGTCGCCACGGCGACCAGGACGGCTTTGCCGTGGACGGTCGTGTCGCCCGTTTCGACTACAGCCGCGACGGCGTGCGTCGCAGCTTCGAGGCAAGCCTGCGTCGCCTGCGCACCGATCGCATCGATATCCTGTTCCTGCACGACATCGGCGCGCTGACGCATGGCCCGCGGCATGCCGAGGTACTGGCACAGGCCCTCGACGAAGCGCTGCCGGAAATGGCGCGCCTGCGCGACGAAGGCGCGGTCGGCGCCATCGGTATCGGCGTCAACGAGGAAGCTGTCTGCCTCGATGTCATGGCCCGCTTCCGGCTCGACGCGATCATGCTGGCCGGTCGTTACACGCTGTTCGAACAGGCCGCCAGCACGCGCGTGATGGCGAAGGCCCAGGCCGACGATGTGGCCATCCTGGTGGCCGGTCCCTACAACTCCGGCCTGCTCGGCAACGCCGACCATCCCGGCGCCACCTACGATTACGCACCGGCTTCGCCCGCCGTGCGCGAGCGTGCGCAGCGTTTCTACGACGTGTGCCGGCGCACGGGCGCGGACGTCGGTGCAGCCGCCCTGCACTTCCCGCTGGCCCATCCCGCGGTGGCCAGCGTGGTCTGCGGCCTGCGTTCGGTGGCGGAAGTGGACACCGCGCTGCGGCGTCGCGCCACCGACGTGCCTGCTGCGACATGGCAGGCACTGATCGACGAAGGCCTGCTCGCCCCCGGGGTGCCCACGCCATGATCGTCGACGCACATCGCCATTACTGGGATCCGTCGCGCCTGCACTACGGCTGGCTGGCCAATGCACCGCCCTCGCTGCAAGCGACCTTCCTTCCCGAGGATGCCGGCGCGCCGACGGATGCCTGCTTCCTCGTCCAGGCTGCACCGGACGAACGCGAGACGCGCTTCCTGTTCGAACTGGCCCGCGCACGGCCCGAGGTGTTGGGCGTGATCGGCTGGATCGACATGGAAGCGGCCGATGTCGGTGCGCGCCTGGACTGGCTGCTCGCGGACGGCCAGGGCCTGCTCTGCGGCATCCGTCCGATGGTGCAGGATATTCCCGATGTCACCTGGCTGGCCTCGCCAGGGCTCGACCGGGCGTTCGATCACCTGCGCGACCGCGACCTGGTCTTCGAGGCCCTGGTCGACGGTCGCCACCTTCGCACGCTGTCGACGCGACTGGCCCGGCACCCGGGCCTGCGCACGGTGATCGACCATGCGGCCAAGCCGGACATCACCGGCGGTGGCTTTGCCGAATGGGCCGGCGCCATCGCGCGACTGGCGCAGATGCCGGATGTGTACTGCAAATTCTCCGGCCTGCTCGACCGCACCGGTGCCGTCGCGGACCCGCGCGCGCTGGAACCCTACGTCGGCCACCTGTTCGAGACCTTCGGCGCCTCACGCCTCATCTGGGGCAGCGACTGGCCGGTGGTCACCACGCACGCTACCTACGACGCCTGGAAAACCGTGGCCCGCGCCTGCGTGCTGCGTCATGCCCCCCATGCCGAGTCGTCCGTCTTCGGCGACAACGCCATCGCTCTCTACTCCGCCGCATCGAGGTCTTCCCCATGACATCGTCCGCCCGTTCCGGCCGCCTGGCCGGCAAGCACGCCCTGATCACCGCTGCCGGCGCCGGCATCGGCCGCGCCACCGCACTGGCCTTCGCCGCCGAAGGCGCCACCGTGCTGGCCACGGATATCGACGAGCACGGACTGGCCGGACTGGCCGCTGCGCTCGACGAGCACCTCGCCGCCACGCCGTCGGCCGTGCGCGGTGCCTTGCGCACGCAGCGCCTCGACGTGACCGACGCGGCGGCGATCGCAGCGCTCGTCGCCGACGCGGGCCCGCTGGACATCCTCTTCAACTGCGCCGGCTACGTGCACGCGGGCACCCTGCTGGACACGGACATCGACGCGTGGCGCCGTTCGTTCGCGATCAACGTCGACAGCATGTTCCATACGTGCCGCGCGGTGCTTCCGGGCATGCTGGAACGCGGTGCGGGCAGCATCCTCAACATGGCGTCCGTGGCCTCCAGCATCAAAGGCGTCCCCAACCGCTTCGCGTATGGCACCAGCAAGGCCGCGGTCATCGGCCTCACGCGCTCCATCGCCGCGGATTATGTCGCCCGTGGCATCCGTTGCAACGCGATCTGCCCCGGCACGGTGAAAACGCCCTCGCTGGGCGATCGCGTGCGTGCGCTGGGCGGCGACGAGGATGCCGCATGGCGTGGCTTCACCGAGCGGCAGCCGATGGGTCGCCTGGGCGATCCGCAGGAGATCGCCGCGCTGGCCCTCTACCTGGCCTCCGACGAATCGTCGTTCACCACCGGCACCGTCCACGTCGTGGACGGTGGCATGTCGAACTGAAGGAACACGCATGAAACTCGTACGTTATGGACAACCGGGGCAGGAGAAGCCCGGCATGATCGATGTCGACGGCCAGCTGCGCGACCTGTCCGGCATCGTCGACGACCTGTCCGGCGCGACGCTGGGCAACGCCTCCTTCGCGCGCCTTGCCGCCCTCGATCCCGCATCCCTGCCCCTCGTCGCGGGCCAGCCGCGTTTCGGTACGCCCGTGGCGGGGATCGGCAAGATGATCTGCGTGGGCATGAACTACGCGGACCACGCCGCCGAGACCGGTGCGCCGGTGCCGGAGCAGCCGGTGCTGTTCATGAAGGCCACCACCGCCATCGGCGGCGCGAACGATACCGTGGTGATCCCGCGCGACTCGGTGAAGACCGACTGGGAAGTGGAGCTGGGCGTCATCATCGGCGAGGTCGCGCGCGACGTGTCGCTCGACGATGCGATGAGCCATGTCGCCGGCTATGCCGTCATCAACGACCTCTCCGAGCGCGAGTTCCAGCTGGAACACGGCGGCCAGTGGGTCAAGGGCAAGAGCTGTGACACCTTCGGCCCGATCGGCCCCTGGCTGGTCACCCGCGACGAGGTGGCCGATCCGCAGAACCTCTCGCTGTGGCTCGAGGTCAACGGTCATCGCTACCAGAGCGGCAACACGCGCACGATGGTCTACGGCGTGGCCTACCTGGTCAGCTACATCAGCCGCTACATGACGCTGATGCCGGGCGATGTGATCAGCACCGGTACGCCGGCGGGCGTCGGCCTGGGCCTGAAGCCGCCCACCTACCTCAAGCCCGGCGATGTCATCGAACTGGGCATCGAAGGGCTGGGGCGCCAGCGCCAGGATGTGGTGGCGCATCCGGGGGACCGCCGCGCATGGTGAACATCACGGCGCTGGACACGTACGACGTCCGCTTTCCCACCTCGCTGGACCACGACGGTTCCGATGCGATGAACCCCGACCCCGACTACTCGGCGGCCTATGTGGTCATCCGCACCGACAGCCCCGATGGCCTGGCGGGCTACGGGCTGGTGTTCACCATCGGCCGCGGCAACGACGTGCAGACGGCGGCGCTGGCGGCGCTCGAACCGATGGTGGTGGGACGCCCGCTGGACAGCGTGATAGATCACCTGGGCGACTTCGCGCGCGAGCTCAACGGCGATTCGCAGCTGCGCTGGCTGGGCCCCGAGAAAGGCGTGATGCACATGGCCATCGGCGCGGTGATCAACGCCGCCTGGGACCTCGCCTCGCGACGTGCGGGCAAGCCGCTTTGGCGCTTCATCGCCGACATGAGCCCCGAGCAGATCCTGGCGCAGATCGACTTCCGTTATCTCACCGATGCGATGACGCCCGAGCAGGCGCTGGCGATCCTGCGCGAGGCCGAGCCGCACAAGCAGGCACGCATCGCGCAGCTGGAAGCCGAAGGCTATCCCGCCTACACCACCTCGCCCGGCTGGCTCGGCTACAGCGACGCCAAGATGCAGCGCCTGGCACGCCAGGCGGTGGCCGACGGTTTCCGCACCATCAAGCTGAAAGTGGGCCTGCACCTCGAAGACGATATCCGCCGTTGCCGGCTCGCCCGCGAGACGGTCGGCCCCGACATCGCCATCGCCGTGGACGCCAACCAGCGCTGGGACGTGGGCACCGCCATCGACTGGCTGAAGCCGCTGGAAAGCGTGGGCCTGGCCTGGGTGGAAGAACCCACCAGCCCCGACGACGTGCTCGGCCACGCGGCCATCCGCCGTGCCGTGGCACCCACGCCGATCTCCACCGGCGAGCACGGCCAGAACCGCGTGCTGTTCAAGCAGCTGCTGCAGGCCGAGGCCGTCGACCTGATCCAGATAGACGCCGCGCGCGTGGGCGGGGTCAACGACAACCTCGCGATCCTGCTGCTGGCGGCGCACTTCGGCGTGCGTGTCTTCCCGCATGCCGGCGGCGTGGGCCTGTGCGAACTGGTGCAGCACCTGGCCATGGCGGATTTCGTGGCCATCACGGGCAAGAAGGAAGATCGCGCCATCGAGTTCGTCGACCACCTGCACGAGCACTTCGTCGATCCGGTGCGCATCGAACAGGGCCGCTACCGTGCGCCGTCCGCGCCAGGGTTTTCCGCGCAGATGCACACGAGCTCGGTGCGCGACCACCTGTTTCCCGACGGGATCGTATGGCGTAGCCTGCCGCTCGTCGCGGGCGCCTGACAACACGCCGACGCCCGGCCGGCACCGCCGTGGCGTCGGCCTCCGTCGCGATCGCCGGAAGACGGCTTTCAGCTAGCCGCGCAGGCCGCCAGGTCGAAGATCCGCTGCATAGGCACCCATTTCTGCCCCGCAGCGGCCCACGGTAGCGGCTGCTGGAACGTCGACATCAGCGCTTCCCACGCTTGCACGCGCTCGCTGGCGGCATCGGCTGCGGCCTTCGCCGCGCCGTCGAAATCCGGCCCGACACGCATTAGCATCACCAGCCGGTTGCCCGTGCGGAAGATCTGCATGTCTTGGATGCCGGCCGTGCGGATGGACGCCACCACTTCGGGCCAGATGAATTCGGCCCGGTGCCAGCGCTCGTATTCGGCGATCGACGCGGGATCGTCGTGCAGGTCCAGCGCGAGGCATTGCCAGTTCATGCGACCACGCCCCTGGCCGCCGTGCGCCGCCAGGCGAACAGGAAGATGGCGACGAAGCACAGCATCGGCACCAGCATGGCGTGGGCGATGCCGAGGCGATCCGACGTGGCACCCATGACCGCCGTGACCACGGCACCGCCGACGATGGCCATGACCAGCAACGAAGCGCCGAACTTGCGTTCCGTATCGCCACGGCCCTCCACGCCCAGCGCGAAGATGGTCGGGTACATGATCGACATGAAGAAACTGGAAGCCACCAGCGCGTAGATGCCGACGTGGCCGGGCACGAAGGCAGCCACCGCCGCCAGCACTACGTTGACCAGTGCGAACGTGCGCAGCACGTGGGCCGGACGCAGGTATTTCATGATGGCGGCGCCGGCAAAGCGTCCCGCCATGAAGCACAGCAGCGCGGCGGTGATGTAGTTGGCCGCCGCCTTGTCCACCGTGCCCGGCATGGTGGCCTGGGCATAGCGGATCATGTAGCTGAAGACGGCCACCTGGGCACCGACATAGAAGAACTGGGCGACCACGGCCGACATGAAGCGACCGTCACGCAGCAGGCGACCGAGCACACCGCGATCCACCGGTCCTGCCGATTCCGATGCGTCGACCGAGGTGCGCGGGAACCGGGTGATGGCGATGAGCGCCGCCCAGACGATCACACCCAGCCCGATGACCAGGTAGGGCATCTGCACGGCCGCCGCTTCGCTCTTCATGTAGGCCAGGTGCGCCGCGGCATCCATGGCGGCCAGCTGCTCGGGCGAGCGTTCCACGCCGCTGAAGATGAAGTGCTGCCCGATCAGCACACCGGTGATCGAGCCCAGCGGATTGAACGCCTGCGCGAGGTTGAGCCGGGAGGCGGCCGACTCGCGTGGGCCCAGCAGCGTCACGTAGGGATTGGCGGAGGTTTCCAGGAAAGCCAGCCCGGCGGCGATCACGAACAGGCCGACGAGGAAGGTGCCGTAGGTGGCCGTGGCCGCGGCGGGCCAGAACAGCAAGGCGCCGGCGCCGTACAGCAGCAAGCCGAACACCACGGCCGGTTTATAGCCGAAGCGCCGCATGAACATGCCGGCCGGCAGCGCCACGAGGAAATAGCCGAGATAGAAGGCGCTCTGCACCAGGCCGGCATCGAAGTCGGACAGCGTGAACGCCTTCTTGAACTGGGCCACCAGCACGTCGTTGAGGTTGTTGGCCACGCCCCAGAGAAAGAACAGGCTGACGATCAGCACGAGCGGGAACAGCGGGGCTCGCGCCAGGGCGCGCGTCGGGGTCGCCGTGATCGGCGTGTGCTGCTGCATGCGATGTCTCCGCTGACATGGCCCGGGACGCGGGATGTGCAAATATGAACTTATTATTCACCAGCATAACAAGCTGCGCTGCAGCATGGCATGTCGGTAGCGATGTATATACACGCCCGCAGCCAGCCACACGCTAGACTTGCCATGCACCGTTTCTGCCCATGCCACGGAATGCCATGCCCCCTGCCGATTCGCCGAAGTATCGCGCCCCTGCCCTGGACAAGGGCCTCGACATCCTCGAACTGCTTGCCCGGGCCACCCAGCCCTTATCCATCGCCGAGATATCCGAAGGCGTGGGACGCTCGCGCGGCGAGATCTTCCGCATGCTCCAGGTGCTCGAGGAACGCGACTATATCGCCCGACCCGACGGCGAGGGAGCCTACTCGCTCACGCCGCGCCTGTTCCGGCTGGGTATGGAACAACCGCCGGTCAGGAACCTGATCGAAACCGCGATGCCGGTGATGCACCGGCTGGCCGACGGCATCGACCAGTCGTGCCATCTCGTGGTGCCCTCGCAAGAGCAGATCGTGGTGATCGCGCGGGTCGATCCCCCCGGCGAGACCGGACTGGTGGTACGCGTGGGCCATCGTCGCCCCATGTCGCATTCCGCATCGGGCTATGTGCTGCTGGCCTGGCAGACCGACGACACCCGCGAGCGCTGGCTGCGTACCATGGCCGCGCACGATCCGGCGCTGGACCGTGCGCGTGTGGACGCGACGGTGGCGAAGGTACGCGCCGCGGGCCTGGCCCGCATCGCCAGCGAAGTGGTGGATGGTGTCACCGATCTCTCGGCACCGATCATCGAAGGCAACCATGCGGTATGCGCACTCACGGTGCCCTTCATCGAGCGGCGCGGCGCAAGGATCGACATCACGGCCACCGCCCGCCTGCTGGCGGACGCCGCGGCCGAAGTCTCACGCGAGCTGTCGCACGGCGTGCCGGGACTCTAGCCGCCGCGCGGCGGGTAGATCAGCATCGCGTCGCCGTAGGAGAAGAAACGGTAGCGTTGCAGCACGGCGTAACGGTAGGCATCCAGGATGGTTTCCTTCCCCGCCAGCGCCGAGACCAGCATCAGCAGCGTCGATTGCGGCAGGTGGAAATTGGTGATCAGCGCATCGACGCTGGTGATGGTGTAGCCGGGGAAGATGAAGATCTGCGTCTCGCCGGCAAACGGACGCAGCACGCCCTCCACCGTGGCGCTTTCCAGCGCCCGCACCACCGTGGTGCCCACCGCGATCACCCGACCACCCGCCGCCCGCGTGGCGCGGATCTTCTCCACCAGCGCAGCCCCTACGTTCAGCCACTCGCGGTGCATGACATGGTCACGCACATCCTCCGCACGCATGGGCTGGAACGTGCCGGCACCCACGTGCAGGGTGACGTAGCCCATGTCCACGCCGGCGTCGCGCAGGCGCTGCAGCAGGTGCTCGTCGAAGTGCAGGCCGGCGGTGGGCGCGGCGACGGCACCCGGCTCGCGCGCGAACACGGTCTGGTAGCGCTCCATGTCGGACTGATCGGCGCTGCGCTCGATGTACGGCGGCAACGGCATCTCGCCCAGGCGCGACAGCAGCCGCTCCAGCGGCTCGCCCGACTCGAAGCGCAGCAGGAAGAACTCGCCGTCGCGTCCCAGCACGGTGACCATGCTGCCGTCGGCCAGCTCGATACGGCCGCCCTCCTTCGGCTTCTTGCTGACGCCGAGCTGGGCCCGCGCCTCGTGCGCACCGGTGACCCGCTCGATCAGGATCTCCACCGCGCCGCCCGACTCCTTGCGGCCGTGCAGGCGGGCCGGCAGCACGCGGGTATCGTTGAACACAAGCAGGTCGCCCGGGCGAACCATCTCGGGCAGTTCGTCGAACTTGCGATCCTTCTTGCTGTGCGCCGCCACGTCCACTACCAGAAGGCGGCTGCCCGAACGCCGAGCCAGCGGTGCCTGGGCGATCAGGTCGGGCGGAAGGTCGAAGTCGAAATCGGATTTCTTCACGGCGGGTACGGCATCGGGAGCGGGTGGGGATTATCCCCCATCCCGCTCCGGGCCGTTCAGGCCACCGTCCGGCGGCGGCGCCGGCGGACGATCAGGGCACCGATGGCCGCCACCAGCGCGACGAGCACGACGATCTCGATCACCAGGTGCTTGTGCACGAACTGCTTGACCACCCTCACCTGCTGCGCACGCTTGAGTTCACGCGCCCGATCGAAGTTCGGCGGCTCGCAGTTCATGCCGAAGTTGTCGGCCCACGCGACATGCGGCCCCTGCTTCACGTAGCGCTCGTAATAGATGCGGGCACGGCGCGACCGTTCGTTGAGCGGCTTATCCGCTTCGCCATCGGCGGCCTCGTCGTAATCGGGCGGACCCTCGCGCATCCAGCGGGTGGCCATGCAAAGCGTGGCCGCGAACGCCTGCGAGCGCGGCGGCAACAGGTCCGCCGCTGCCGCGGCGTGGTCGGCTGCCACGTAGCGATAGTGGAAGCGGCGATCGGGCTGTGCGTTGCTGTCGGCAAAACGTTGCCGCTCGCCGGCGGTCACCAGGTCGCCCTTGAGCGTCGCGGCCGACTGGCCGCTCCCGCCCTGGAACACGCCGCCGTTGTCCGCGAAATCCGGGGCCTGTTCGAAGCCGAGGATTTCCATGCCGTGGTCGCGCGCGACCGTCGCCGCGGCGAAGCGGGCTTCGGCCTTGCCGATATCCGTCCAGCGATGATCGCCATCGTGCACGTCTTCAGCATAGGCCTTGGCCGTGGCACGCAGGTCCACCTCGGCGTAGCGCTTGTCCACGCCCGCCGGGAAATAGGCCAGCGCGTCGTCGAAGCGCCCGGCGCGCATGAGCCGGCGCGCCAGCATCCAGCGCAGGCGGTCGCCGAACAGCAGTGAGGCCGCCGTCACGTCCTTGTCGTCGGCCTTGGGAGCCGCCGATGCCGTGGGTACGTTGGCGTCCACGAACGTCTTCAGTTCATCGACGGTGAGCACGCGCTCGCCGATGTACATCGTGTCGTTGCCGTAGCCCGCGCCTGCGCTCTCGCCATCCTCGTCGACGACATTGCCGTCGCCGCCGACCGCGTTGGACGCTTCGAACATGCGCGTCATGGCTTCCACGTAGTCGCCACGGGACAGCGCGAGCACGCCGCGCTCACCCATCAGTTGATGGACGCTGCCGGGCTCCAGCGAGGCCTTCGGATCGTCCGCGCGCGGGAACGCCTTGGCCGCCTCCGCATAGGCCTGGGCTGCCGCGTTGCGATCGCCCCGGCGCAGGGCCAGCTTGGCGCGCACCCAGCTGGCCAGCGGACCGTCCGCATGCGCCAGCAACGCCTGTGCGGCGTCGTAGCGGCCCAGCTCGTAGGTGAGCGAGGCCAGGCGATCGGCCGCGGCCACCTTGTCCGGGCCGGCCTTGTCGATCGCATCGAGCAAGGCGCCGAGCACGGGATCGGGCTTGCCGTCGGTGGACTGCGGGGCCACCCTTGCCAGCGCGTAAGTGACCAGCAGCCGCTGCGACACCGGACCCTCCACCAGCGCCTGCGCCTGCTCGGGCACGGCCAGCACCGCGCCGGCGATGGCCGCCAGCGATTCCACCGCGCCACGTGATCCGTGCCCGGCCTGGGCCGCATACAGCGCGATGGCGTGCTTGAGGTCATTGGGCGCCAGTTGCGCCACGCATTCCTCGCCCTTGACCATGTCGACCCAGAGGCAGGCGGTGTCGCCGGCATACAGGCTCAGGCGCGCTTCCTCGCCGAAACTGGCCACGGCAAGGCCCTGGGCATCGGACGCGCCTGCGAGGACGCGGGCCCGGGTGTCCTGGAACGCTTTCGCCGCCGCGGCGCGCTCCGTCGCAAAAGCGGGTGTGCCGGTGGCTCCGGCCGCACGCAGCGCGTGCACCTCGCCCAGCATGTACGCCGCCCACGCGCCGCGCGCCTTCGATGATTCAGGGGGCAAGGCCGTCACCGCCTCGAACTGCGCCTGCGCGCTGGCCAGGGCCGCCGCGTCGAAGGTCGCACACGGCGGCTTGCCGCTCGGCTGGCCGTATTCGTTTTCCGGTGCGGCGGGGCACGCCGCCGTCGCACGGTTCCACTCGACCGCGCCCGCTACGTAATGGCGTACGTCGTCCGGCAGGTCCTTGCCGGCATCGAGTGCCTCGGCCGCACCGGCCGACGCCATGATCGCCTTGACCCGCTCGGCCTGGTCGGCAGGCAGGTCCGGCTTGACCGACGGCTCCTCGAACGGTGCCGTCTCCACGGCGGCCAGCGTGTCCGTGGCCGGCAGCAGGTGCGCCGCCTCGAAGGCGAAGGTGTTCTGCGGCACGGCGGCCAGCGTGGCCGCGCGATCGTCCAGCGTCTGCGTCGGGAACCAGGGCCCGCAGGCCCAAGTCACCGCGCCGGCCAGGGCCAGCACGCAGCCGATCGCCAGCGAATGGGTCTTCATCATGAAAGCGGCGCTCCTTCAGCGCGGAGGGAAAGGGTGGATGGCGTACCGGCCGGGCAATGTGCCCAGCCGATCGCGCGTTGCGCTTGTGCGGGTAACGGTCGTGCCTGCTGCGACACCAGCTCGAGACCCTCCCCGGTGTGATGCACCACGTAACCATCGATGCCATCGGCGACATCGCAGCCACGCGGCAGGGTAACCGACAGCGGCGGAGCCATGTCGATACCGCCGGTGTTTTCCAGCACGACGTCGGCGGCGGCGCCATCCTTGCCCGGGCGCAGCATGGCACGCAAGGGCGGTGCATCGAGGTGGCCGGTGACGACGCCTCGCCACGTCGCCAGGCTCCACGCCCGGCTGTCTTCCGCCGTGGGCAGCCGGAACCAGGCGAAACCGACCAGGCCACGGGGACGCTGCGCGGCCAGCCGATCGACGACGCGGCGAACAGCCAGCGGCGAGGCATAGAGCTCCGACGCCGCGATGCCGGCGGCCCGCAGGCCCTGCTCGCTTTCCACGGCGAGCATCGACCCGTCGGCGTTCCAGCTCACCCGCGAGCCGTACGTCGGCAAGGCCACGCGGAACGGCTTGCGCGTATGCCGCGCGAAGTCGTCGATCCAGCCCAGCGCCACGGCCGGATCGAACAGGCCCGCCTGCGGGGCCTGCACGGCATGCACCTGCAACACGGACGCGTCGGGCACGGCAAGCAGGTCGTCCAGATCGGCCGAGCCGATCCAGGTCGGCAATGCCGTGATCGACAGCGGCGTGTCGCCCAGGGCGGTCTTGAGGCGGCGAAGGAACGCGGTGTACGCGGGCAAGCGTGCCGTGGGGCAGTCGTAGTCGATCTCGATGGCCGCCGCAGGCAGCGACGCGTCGCGGGCGATGCCGACGATGCGACTCACCAGCCCGGTTTCATCCAGCCGGGCAAGCCGCCCATCGATGCGCACGACCAGGATCGCCGGGCGTCCGCTGGCGGCCAGGACCGCGCGGTCGGGCGCGAACGTGTGGAACGTGCCGTCGCGGTCGGCCTGGGCGACAAGCACGCGCCAGTCGCTGACCAGGTCGCGCGAGGCCATGACCGACGCGCCCAGCGACGGTGTCCACTGCCGCTGCCAGATATAGGCGTCGTGGGTGAGCGGCGCCTCCGCATGGCGGCATGCCGACACGACCAGGGCCAGCGACACGGCCACGGCCCAGCCCAGGCGACGGATCGAACGTCGACGGGCGTCGCTCACAACCAGCCTTTCTGCCTGGCCAGCCGGTACGCCTCGATACGATTGGCCGCGCCCAGCTTGCCGATCGCTTCAGACAGGTAGTTGCGCACCGTGCCATGCGACAGGTTCAGTTGCACGCCGATGTCGCCGGCCGACTGGCCCTCGCCGGCCAGGCGCAGCACCTGGCGCTCGCGATCGTTCAGGGGATCGGCATCCGACCAGGCTTCCAGCGCCAGCTGCGGATCGATGGCGCGGCCACCGCGATGCACCTTGCGCAACGCCTCGGCCAGGTTCTCCGCCGGGGCGTCCTTCAACAGGTAGCCGCTGACGCCGGCGTCCAGGGCACGGCGCAGGAAGCCGGGACGCGCGAACGTGGTCACGATCACCACCTTGATCGGCAGTTCCTGCCGATGCACGCGCTGCGCGATCTCCAGTCCGGTCAGGCCGGGCATTTCGATGTCGGTAACCAGCACGTCGGGCTTGAGCCGCTGCAGTTCACGCCAGGCGGTTTCGCCATCGGCGGCCGTACCCAGCATCTCGATATCGGATTCCAGCCCGAGCAACGCGGACAGCGCGCCCCGAACCATGGCCTGGTCCTCGGCCAGCAAGACGCGGATCATGCGGCGTGCTCCAGCATGCCGCGTGCCGCCAGACCGCCGCAGCCGTTGTCCGTGATGCGCATCGAGAAAGCCTCCTGGTTCCGGGTGATGACCACGCGTGCCTCGGTGGCACGCGAATGGCGATGGATATGGGTAACGCGCAGGTCGCGGCATGAAGAGGTCACGGGGCGAACCCGGCATCGGTGGACAGCTCGCCGCGTGGCGGCGCCGCCAGCCGGTCGGCGGGCATCAGCGGGATCGCGATGCGCACCCGCGTGCCTTGCGCACGGACGGATTCGAAACCGATGGACCCGCCCAGCTTGCGCACGCGCTCGCGCATGCCGCAGATACCGTTGCCCTCGCCGCCGACGCCGCCCTTGCCGTCGTCCGTCACGGTGAGCACCAGCGTCCTGCCCTCGATCGCGACGTGCGCTTCCGCGGTGGATGCCTGCGCGTGGCGATGCACGTTGGTGATCGCCTCGCGCAGGACCAGGGCCAGTTCGGATTCGATCCGCTCGGGCAGTACGGGCAACTCGCTGGTGTATTCGAAGCCGACCATCGACGCATTCAACAACAGGCGCGCCGACGCCAGTTCCGCGGCCAGGCCCGACGCGCGGATGCCAGTCACCGCCGAGCGCACTTCCGCCAGGGCATGCCGCGCCACCTGTTCGGCTTCTTCCATTTCCCGTCGCGCGGCGACCTCGTCGCGATCGAGCAGGCGACGCGACAGCTCCAGCTTCAGCGTGATCAACGACAGGGTGTGCCCGAGCAGGTCGTGCAGGTCGCGGCCGATGCGCTCGCGCTCGGCCATCGCCGCCAGGCGGCGTACTTCATCGTGGGACAGCTTCAGCTCGGCATCGCGCTGCGAATTGAAACGGTAGATGACGTTGATTGCCCCGACGCACAGCGCGATGAAACTCAAGCCGGCAATGATGGCCGGCGGCCAGTCGTGAAGGAGGTAGGCCACCAGCACGAAGCTGCCCAGGATGGCGGCCGTCCCGCCCAGCCAGCGCCGCGGCGATCCCTCGAAGCCGACGATGGCGCAGGCGTAGATGACATAGCATCCGCACGCGCTGGCGTTGACGTCCATGACCGCGAAGCCGAGCAGTGCGGACGCCGCGGCGAACCACGGCGTCAAGCGCAGCGACTGCGTATAGGCGAGCACGTAGAACACGAGGAACACGGGAAACGAGATGCCGGTAACCAGCCACCAATGAGGCTCCAGGGTCTTGGCGAACGCCAGGTCGCCGAACGCGTACACCGTCCAGACCAGGTGGAACAGGCTGGCAAGGCGCATGCGCGGCTTGTCGCGGAAGCGGTTCCAGAGCGAATCCGGCGTCGGCGTGAACCACGGGCGGGGCATGCGGGCATCCGAAGACAGGTGGGCGTTCATGCTACTTCAACCGTGCCGCCGCAGGCGCCGTGCCGCCAGCCACAGGAAGGCCACGGTGAAGGCGGCCAGCACGCCCACATGGATCACGTTGCCGCCCTCGCCCAGACCCACCGCGGATAGGGCCAGGCGGTCCAGATGGTAGGCCGGCCACAGCGGCGCGATCGACTGCAGGAACGACGGCAGCACCGGCAACGGTATCCACAGTCCGGACAGGAAGGCCATGGGCAGGTAGATGAGGTTGACCACGCCCGGCGCGCCCTGCCCCTTCACCAGCGTGCCGATCAGCAGGCCCAGCGCACAGAACGGCAGCACACCGAGCACTTCCAGGACGAAGAACGCGGCAAGACGCGACACCGGCAGCGACACCCCGGCCACGAAGGTGGCCAGGCTCATCAGGATGATCGAGATGATGGCGGCGACCAGCATGGCCATGCACATCTTGCCGAGCAGGTACGCACCCGGCGGCATCGGCAACGCGCGTTTCAGCGTCAGCAGGCCCGAGTCCCGCTCCAGCGCCAGCGACACGCCGAAGCCGAACAGCCCGGGCGCCATCACGCCGAAGGTGCCGTACGACGCCAGCAGGTAACGCGGCGCGTCGGCACTGTTCGCATGGGACAGGAAAATCCCGAACATGATGTAGAACACCGACGGGAACAGCAGGGTCGGCAGGAGGAAACCCGGGTTGCGCAGGTAACGCAGGCATTCCGCCTTCGCTTCCTGCACATAGGCGTTGACGACACGGCGACCGCTCATGACCGGCGCGGCGATGCTCTCGATAGTGTTCATGCGGCCTCCTGGGCCATGTCGCCGGTCTCGGATTCACGGGTGATTTCGGCGAACGCCTCGGCCAGGCCGGCGCGCTGCACTTCCAGTTCGGACAGTCCGTCGTCGGCGGCAAGCAGCCGGCGCACGACGCTTTCGGCATCCGCGGTGGCGAGGCTCAGGCGACCGTGTTGCAACTCGACGGAGGTAACACCCGGCCAGGCGGATACGGTGGCGATATCCGTGCGGGTGATACAGCGGACGCGACGCACCGCCACATGGGCGCGCAGCGCATCGACGCTGCCTTCGGAGATGACCTTGCCGCGGGCTACCACGCAGACGCGGTCGGCCAGCGCTTCGGCTTCCTCGAGGTAGTGCGTCGTCAGGACCACCGCACAGCCGCCGGCCACCAGTGTGCGGATGGACGACCACAGCGATTGCCGCGACGCGATGTCCATGCCGACGGTCGGCTCGTCGAGGAACAGGATCTCGGGGCGTCCGACCAGGGCCATGGCAAACTGCGCACGACGCTGCTGGCCGCCGGACAGGTCGGCGTATTTGCGACCCATCAGGTCCGTGATCCCAGCCAGTGCGGCGCACTCGGCGATGCCGCGCGGTGCCGGGTAGTAGCTGGCGGTGAGGGTCAGCAGTTCACGCAGCTTCAGCGTGGGCGGCAGGCTGGCCGACTGCAGCATCACGCCGATGCGTCGGCGCGCCTGGATGTCCTGGGGATCGCGATCGAACAGGCTGGCCGTGCCGCTGTCGGCACGGATCAGGCCCAGCAGCAAGCCGATGCTGGTGCTCTTGCCGGCGCCGTTGGGACCGAGCAGGGCCAGTACCTCACCCCGGTGGATGGAAAGATCGATGCCGTCTAGCGCGACGACGTTGCCGTAGCGTTTGCCGACGCGATCCAGACGTGCGATGCAGGTGTCGTTGTTCATGAGTGTCCTCCCTTGCGTCGCACCATATTTGACGGCAACCCCTTGACGGCAGTCGCTTGCGTCATTGTGCGGATGTGACAAGCGTCACCCGGGGGTTACGGGGCAAAAAGCCGCATGCTATGCTGGCTCATTAAACCCTTTACATATAGACACTTAGCGGCAGTGCCGCGTCATCCAGTGCGACAAGTACCAGGAGTGGGTTATGGACGTGATCGGTCTTCTGCATGAGCTTCGCGACTTCGGTGGTGCCGCGCGCACGCGGGGCCTCCCCGACACGGTGGTTTCCCGCTTCGCCGCCACCGATCCCGCGCTGGTGCAGGCGATCGAGGATGCCGTGGCCTATCACCGTGCGCTGCGCGCCGACATGGCCGACTTCCTGCGACTGGACGAAGTGGCGCAGATCCACCAGTTGCAGGCCAGCCTGGTCAACTTCTATCCGGACGACGGCCTCAACCCCTATGTGCCGGCCGCCGCGCGCGGTCCGTGGGTGGTGACGCTCAAGGGCGCCGTTGTGCACGACAACGGCGGCTACGGCATGCTCGGCTTCGGCCACAACCCGCAGGCGATCATCGACGCGATGTCGCGCCCGCAGGTCATGGCCAACGTGATGACTGCCAACGTCGCCCAGGTGCGCCTCTCCGACGCGCTGCGCCGCGAGCTGGGCCACACGCGTGGCGGCAGCCCGTACACCCGATTCCTTTGCCTGAACTCCGGTTCCGAGTCGGTGACGCTGGCCGGCCGCATCGCCGACGTCAACGCACGCATGATGACCGACCCGGGCGCACGCCACGCCGGTCGCACCATCAAGCGCCTGGCGGTCAAGGGCGCGTTCCACGGCCGCACCGAGCGCCCGGCGCTGTATTCGGATTCCTCGCGCCGCAACTACCAGCAGCACCTGGCCAGCTTCCGCAACGAGGACACCCTGATCACGGTGGAGCCCTACGACGTGGCGCAGCTACGCGCCGCGTTCGCCGAAGCCGACCGCCAGGGCTGGTTCATCGAGGCGATGTTCCTCGAGCCGGTCATGGGCGAAGGCGATCCGGGCCGCGCGCTCACGCCCGATTTCTATGCCGCCGCGCGTGAACTCACCCAGGCCCACGGCACGCTGCTGCTGGTCGATTCGATCCAGGCGGGCCTGCGCGCGCACGGCGTGCTTTCCATCGTCGACTATCCCGGCTTCGAGTCGCTGGACGCGCCGGACATGGAAACCTTCTCCAAGGCGCTCAACGCGGGCCAGTACCCCTTGTCCGTGCTGGCCGTCACCGAGGCCACCGCCGACCTCTACCGCAAGGGCATCTACGGCAACACGATGACCGCCAACCCGCGCGCACTCGACGTCGCCGTCGCCACCATGGCCGAGCTGACCGACGAGGTGCGCGAAAACATCCGCGCCCGCGGTCGCGAGTTCGTGCAGAAGCTGGAAGGCCTGAAAACCGAACTGGGCGGCCTGATCACCAAGGTGCAGGGCACGGGCCTGCTGTTCTCCTGCGAGCTGGCGCACGAGTTCAAGTGCTACGGCGAAGGTTCCACCGAGGAATACATGCGCGAGCGCGGTGTGGGCGTCATCCACGGTGGGGCCAACTCGCTGCGCTTCACGCCGCACTTCCGCGTCACCAGCGCCGAGGTGGACCTCATCATCGAGGAAATCCGCCATGCGTTGAAGGAAGGTCCGCGGCGTCAGGTGGCGGCTTCGACGCGGGCAGCATAAGAGACAAAGCCAGAACCACCGTCGCTCGTATGGCGCGGCGAGGAGGCGCTGGGTGGTCACACTCTGCGCTCGG